>CACZPW010000016.1 GCA_902783115.1 uncultured Ruminococcus sp.
ATATTATCCGCCCGCCGATGGTGGCTTGGTAAAACATATATGGCGGACAGTCGGGGACGCCTGTCCCTACGATCCGCCCGCTGTTTGTGGTACGTTATAGGTAAATGCGGGAAGATGATATCTTCCCCTACCGCACGCTCTGAGGCTCCCCCTTGGTGGACTGTTACGATGCTGTTGCTCCGCTTAGCCTTCCCCACGCATGGGGAAGGCTTTGCTCAATCCGGCATTCGGCATTTCCTTTATGCCAGAATTTCGTCTATTGCCTTTAATTCATCTGCGGTAAATGCGCTGTTTTTCAATGCGTTTACATTTTCAATTATCTGTTCGGGGCGTGACGCGCCTATAAGGCAGGTGGTGAGCGTATCGCGTAAATTCCAAAGCACCGCCATCTGCGCAAGCGTCTGACCTCTGTTTATCGCAATATCGTTTAATTTCCCTACCTTTTCGACAAGCCCGGGCGTTATCCTGTCCGATGTCAAAAACTTTGAACTGCCCGCCGCCCTTGAGTTTGCGGGTATTCCGTGAAGGTATTTATTTGTCAAAAGCCCCTGCGCCAAAGGACAGAACGCTATAGAGCCGATCCCCTCCTGCTCCAAGACGCTCCAAAGCCCGTTTTCGGGCGTTCTTTCAAGCATATTATAACGTACCTGATGAATAAGCACAGGCGTATTCAACGATTTTAAAATGCCGGACATCTTCTGCGTTTCCTCGGGCGAATAGTTTGAGATACCCACATACAGAGCCTTGCCCGACCGCACTATATCATAAAGCGCCATCGCCGTTTCCTCCATCGGCGTTTCCTTGTCCGGGCGGTGGTGATAGAAAATATCCACATAGTCAAGCCCCATACGCTTTAAGGATTGGTCAAGGCTTGCGATGAGGTATTTCCTCGATCCGTGATCCCCGTAAGGTCCGTCCCACATGGTATAGCCCGCCTTTGTCGATATGATAAGCTCGTCACGGTAGGGCGCAAACTCGTTTTTGAGCATCTTACCCATATTCTCCTCCGCGCTTCCCGGAACGGGACCGTAATTGTTTGCAAGGTCAAAATGCGTTATCCCCAGATCAAACGCGGCAGTCGCCATTTTTACCATATTGCCGTAATCGTCAAACGAGCCGAAATTATGCCACATTCCCAGTGACAGCGCGCTCAGCTTCAAACCGCTTTTACCGCAGCGGTTATATTTCATCTCACCGTATCTTTTCTCATTAGCAGTATACATTATATCAATCCTCTCTTACATTTTCTGATTTAAGTATACCATACCCGCAATATTTTGTAAATAAATATTTGGCAGTGCTTGACGGAACACTCTATTTATTGTATAATCGCAGTATACATATCAAATTATGAGAGGAAAATGAAAATATGGCGAAAATATATAAATTTCTGGCGTTTGATTTCGGCGCATCGTCGGGCAGAGCGATGCTTGCGACCTTTGACGGCGAAAAAATCAAATTAGAGGAAAAACACAGATTTTCAAACGATCCCGTGGACATAAACGGAAATCTGCACTGGGACGTTTTAAGGCTGTTTTTTGAGATAAAGCAGGGCATATTAAAGTGCGCAAATTCGGGGGATCGGGATATTGACTGCATCGGTATCGACACCTGGGGCGTTGATTACGGTCTGCTCGATAAAAACGGCAAGCTTTTGGGAAATCCCTACCACTACCGTGACACAAGGACGGAGGGAATGTATGACGAGGCGTTCAAGCTTATGTCAAAGGAGGATATCTATAACGAAACGGGTATCGCCTATAACTGGTTCAACACCGTTTTTCAGCTTTTATCGGCAAGACTTAGCGGCGACAGTGCTCTGAAAGAGGCAAAAACCTTCCTTATGATGCCCGATCTGTTCAATTTCTTCTTAACGGGCGTTAAAAAGACCGAATACACAAACGCATCCACGACTCAGCTTTATAACTCAAAAACCGACAGCTGGGCGTACGGGTTGATGGATAAAATGGGTATTCCGAAGGACATCTTTACGGAGGTAATAGAGCCGGGACAGATAGTGGGAACTATACGCCCGGAGCTTGCAAAGGAGCTTGGCATCAAGGAAGTGCCCGTAATTGCGGTCGCGTCGCACGATACCGGCTCGGCGGTAGTGTCCGTACCCGTACCCGACAAGGACGATTTTATCTATATTTCATCGGGTACATGGTCGCTTATGGGCGTTGAACTGAAGGAGCCGAACACCTCCGAGAAGGCGCTTTTACATAACTTTACAAACGAGGGCGGTTACGGGAAAACCATACGCTTCTTAAAGAATATCATGGGCTTATGGCTTGTTCAGGAGTCAAGACGCCAGTGGATAAGAGAGGGCGAGGAGCTGTCGTTTGGCGAGCTTGCCGAGCTTTCAAAGGCGGCAACTCCGCTTGAGAGCTTTATCGACCCCGACTATGCCGAGTTTGCGACTCCGGGCGATATGCCGAACCGTATCCGCAAATACTGCGAAATGACCGGACAAAAGGTTCCTCAGACCAAGGGCGAGATAGTATGCACTATCGCACAGAGCCTTGCAATGCGCTACCGTGCAACGGTCGAGGGTATGGAAGAGGTGACGGGCAATAAGTATAACGTTATAAACATTGTCGGCGGCGGAATACAGGATAAACTGCTTTGCCAATTTACCGCAAACGCTACAAACAGAGTGGTATCTACAGGCCCGGTTGAGGCTACAAGCATAGGTAACGTTGTCGTTCAGGGTATCGCAATGGGCGCGATAAAGGACTTAAACGAGGGCAGGCAGATAGTCAAAAACTCGTTTGATATTACCGAATACACCCCCGAAAACACCGGAGCGTGGGATAAGGCGTATGAGAGGTGGAAGGAAATAATCAAAAAAATCTGATAAAATTCATAAACACAAAATAGTCTTCATAGTATTTACTGTGAAGATTATTTTTTATGGAGGACAAAACTGTATGGAAATTATGCGTGAGGATATAAATATAAGCCGTTCGGTCGCAAAGGGCAGCACAAAGACCGTCTGTGACGGGAATATAATCGTGCCCGATAAAAAACCGGATATTTTGAAGGTGGTCTGGGTGGATTCGCGGGCGGCGATAACGGATAAGACCGTCCGTGACGGCAAAATAAGCCTGTCGGGTAAGGTTTATCTGACGGTTTTATATATTCCCGATACGGAGGATAAGGGCGTTACGTCGATAAATTCAAGCTTTGATTTTTCCGAAACCGTTCCCGTCCCGGGCGTTGAGGAGGGAATGAAAATCATCGCCTCCACGGACGTATCACGGGTGGACTATAGCATAATAAACAGCCGCAAGCTGCATATCAAAAACATAGTAGCCCTGTCCTATGAGGTCATCGAGATAAAAAATACGGAGATACCGACGGGTGTGGAAAGTGATACTGCCCAGGTAAAGACGGACACGGTAAAAATCAAAAATACATACGATGTATGCGATCATGAATTTACGGTAAACGAGAAAATTTCACTGCTTGCGGGGCAGGGCGACGTTGCGGATATTTTAAAAACCGACGTTGAAATAACCGATACGGAGTATAAAGCCATAACGGGGCGTGTGATATTAAAGGGCATAATAACGGTGCGCGTTTTATATGTGTCAGCGGACGGCGAAATAGAGCATACGGAAAGCGAAATGCCGTTTACGGAGGTCGTGGAGAGCGAAAACACGCTTGATAATATGGACTGTGACATTGAATATTTTGTTTTGGATATCGATTCGGCGGCAGAGGAAAATCCCGACGGCGATATGCGCTATATCGCCGTGAACGCCGGTATTTCAGTAATCGTGCGCCCGTCGGCAAGAGAGGATATATGCATAATATCCGATTGCTACGTTCCGGGCAAGAAAACGGAGATAAAAAGCGAAAAAATAACGGTCGAGGAAAATGTGCTTACCGAAAAAGAGCAAAGTACGGTAAGGGATATATGCGATTTTTCGGAGCGTGTAAAGGGTGTTTACAATGTCGTTATGTCGCCCGGGGCGACAAAGGCGGATATGGCGGGCGAAAGAGTGGTATTGGAGGGAAAAATAGACGTTTATGTTCTTTATCTGTCCGAGGGAGGAGAAAGCCCGGTAAACAGCCTGCATCACCAAATACCGTATGCAATTACGTTTGATACAAACGTGCCGGGCGATGATATTACCGTAAAGCCGCAGGTAAAAATAAAACATTCCGGGTATACCTTAAACGCCGCAGGCGAGGTGGAGCTCAGGTGCATTCTGGAGGCGGGCGCAGATATGGTAAGGAATACGGAAATAGATATCATAGACGATATCATTACCTCCGAGCCTGAAAACAGCGGAGCAAGCATCGTTATCTACTTTACCCAAAAGGGCGACAGCGTGTGGAATATTGCAAAACGGTATTCGGTGCCGGTTGACAATATATTAAAATATAACGATATAGACGGTAATAAAAGCTTAAAGGCGGGGGAGAGGATATTCATATCCTGCAAGTGATGAATGAAAGTGATGTGTAATAGCATCACTTTTATTGTGTGGAAAAGAGTTATTTTTGTGTATTTTAACAGGTAAAATAATGGTTGTTTTTTTTTGGATTTTGCGGTATACTTACTGTGTATGGAGATTTACGGTAAAAAGAGGTTTGTTTGATGAAGATATATAATACGATCACAAGGCAAAAGGAAGAGTTTGTACCCATCGATCCTACGGAGGTGAAAATGTACTCCTGCGGACCTACGGTATACGACTATTTCCATATAGGCAATGCACGCCCGTTCATTATATTTGACACGATGCGCAGATACCTTGAATATTCGGGCTATAATGTAAAATTCGTTCAGAATTTTACAGATATCGACGATAAAATGATAAACCGTGCCAACCGTGAAGGAATAACGGTAAAGGAGCTTGGCGATAAGTTTATAGGCGAATATTTTGAGGATGCCCGCGCTTTGGGAATACATGAGGCGTCCGTTCACCCGAAGGCAACCGAGAATATCGACGCAATAATAGATATAGTCAAAAAGCTTGTAGATAACGGCTATGCGTATAACGTGGACGGAAACGTGTATTTTTCAACCAAAAAATTTAAAGAATACGGCAAGCTTTCAAAGCAGCCCCTGGAGGAGTTGGAGGCGGGCGCAAGAATAGAGGTGGGCGACGAGAAGAAGGACCCCATGGATTTTGCGCTTTGGAAGAAGCAAAAAGAGGGAGAGCCCGCATGGGAAAGCCCATGGGGTATGGGAAGACCGGGCTGGCATATAGAATGCAGCGCTATGGCGAACAAATACCTGGGCGAAACCATCGACATACATTCGGGCGGTCAGGATCTTATATTCCCGCACCACGAAAACGAGATCGCACAGAGCGAGGCGGCAAACGGCAAGCCGTTTGCAAATTACTGGATGCATAACGGGTATATAAATATCGACAATAAGAAGATGAGTAAATCGCTCGGCAATTTCAAGACCGTAAGGGATATCCGCGAGCATTACGACAGCGAGGTGATACGCTTCTTTATGCTCAGCGCCCATTACAGAAACCCGATAAATTTCTCGGATAAGCTTATGGAATCGGCAAAATCCTCGGTAGAGAGGGTGTATGTATGCCTTGAAAGGCTTGAATTTTTGTTAAAGAACGCAGAGGACAGGGAGAAAAACACCGCGGACAAGGCGCTTTTGGAAAAGCTTGATAAGTGTAAGACAAAATTCATAGCCGCCATGGACGATGATTTAAACACCGCAGACGCTGTTGCAGCCATATTTGAGATAGTGTATGCCTTGAATACGGAGCTTTCGGATACCGATAAAAATACGGCTGAGGTCGTAAACAAGGGTATTGACCTTATCCATGAGCTTGGCGGCGTTCTGGGCCTATTTGAAAAGAAGACCGACAAGACTCTTGACAGCGATATCGAAAAGCTTATCGAGGAACGCAACGAGGCAAGAAAAAATAAGGACTGGGCAAAGGCAGATGAGATCCGTGACAGGCTCAGGGACATGAATATAGTGCTTAAGGATACGCCTACGGGCGTGCAGTGGAGTTATGCCGAATGATGAATGAAGCGGAAATTTCACAGCTGCCGCCGTTATCGCTTGCATACATAGGCGATGCGGTATACGAGCTGTATGTAAGAAACAGAGTTATACGCGAGCATCCGACAATGCCCGCGCACAAGCTGCACCTGCAGACCGTCAAGTATGTAAAAGCCCATGCGCAGAGCAACAGCATCAATGCGATCATGGAAATATTAAGCGATGATGAGGCGGCGGTATTTAAGCGGGGCAGGAACGCAAAATCCTATACGGTGCCAAAAAACGCAAATTTAGGCGATTATCACAGGGCGACGGGCTTTGAAGCGCTGATAGGGTATCTGTATCTTATGAACAGGGCGGACAGGCTGGATCTGATAATGGACAGGGCGTATATAAGCGCCGCTGAGGGTGCCTGAATAAATTTGATATATATAAAACGAAAGGAATGGTCATAAACATGGACAAAAAAAGAATAACCGAGTTATCCGTTATCGCCAACAAAGTCAGAAAAAATGCTCTGACGGGCGTATTCAGCGCGGCGGCGGGACATCCGGGAGGCTCATTATCGATAGCGGAGGTGCTTACATATCTCTATTTCGAGGAGATGAATATCGATCCGAAAAACCCCGAAATGGCGGACAGGGACAGGCTTGTACTGTCAAAGGGACACACTGCGCCCGCGCTTTACGGCACATTGGCGGAAAGGGGATTTTTCGATCCTTCGGAAATGAAGAATTTAAGAAAATTCGGGAGCTTTTTGCAGGGGCATCCGGTGCTCGGCAAAACTCCGGGTATAGATATGTCGACAGGCTCTTTGGGACAGGGCGTGTGCGCTGCGGGCGGCATGGCGCTTGCCGCAAAGCTTGACCATAAGGCTTACAGGGTATATTCGATACTTGGCGACGGTGAGCTTGAAGAAGGGCAGGTATGGGAGCAGGCGATGTTTGCGCCGCACTATAAGCTTGACAATATGACTATTTTTGTAGACAATAACGGTCTGCAGATAGACGGAGACATAAAAGAGGTCATGAACCCCACGCCCATAGACAAGAAATTTGAGGCATTCGGCTGGCACGTCATCGTTATTGACGCTCATGACTTTGATCAGATAGAGGCGGCCATAAACGAGGCAAAGGCTACAAAGGGTAAGCCGACGGCGATAATTATGAAGTCCGTAAAGGGTAAGAACGTATCGTTTATGGAAAACAATCCCGCATGGCACGGCTCGGCTCCGAACGAGGAGCAGTACAATCAGGCTATAGCCGAGCTTGATGAGATTATCAAAGGATTGGAGGCGCAGTTATAATGGCAAAGGTAGCTACAAGAGTATCATATGGAGAAGCACTTGTTAAATACGGTGTTCCCAACGAAAGAGTCGTTGTGCTGGACGCAGACCTTTCAAAATCGACAAAGACGGAGACCTTCAAGAAGGCGTGCCCCGAAAGATTTATAAATATGGGTATTGCCGAGGCGGATATGATGTGTGTTGCGGCAGGTCTTGCGACCTGCGGAAAGATCGCGTTTGCGTCAAGCTTTGCGATGTTTGCGGCAGGCAGAGCCTTTGAGCAGATACGAAACTCAATAGGCTATCCGGGACTTAACGTAAAAATAGGCGCAACTCATGCGGGAATATCCGTCGGTGAGGACGGCGCGTCGCATCAGTGTCTTGAGGACATTGCGCTTATGCGTACAATACCCGGAATGGTCATAATAAACCCCGCAGACGACCGGGAGGCACAGCAGGCTGTAAAGGCGGCTATAGAGCATGAAGGCCCCGTATATATGAGATTTGGCAGGCTTGCTGTCGAGGATCTGTATGATGATGATTATAAATTCGAGCTTGGCAAGGGCGTTATGCTAAAGGACGGCAGCGACGCAGCTATCATCGCCACAGGTCTTTTGGTACAGGAGGCTGTTAAGGCGGCGGATATGCTTGCGGCTGAGGGAATTTCGGCAAGAGTAATAAATATACACACCATAAAGCCCATTGA
>CACZPW010000017.1 GCA_902783115.1 uncultured Ruminococcus sp.
CATAAACTACTAAACAAGCTTACACATTTAATTACTCAAAG
This sequence comes from uncultured Ruminococcus sp., assembly GCA_902783115.1. GTDB lineage: Bacteria > Bacillota > Clostridia > UBA1381 > UBA1381 > 12844. The sequence continues at coordinate 42 of CACZPW010000017.1, forward strand.
AATCTTCCTTTCTCACCACTTTCTACCCGTACAATAAAATTCTTCTCATCTCTTAGGCGTATCAAAGCTCATACCTGCAACTTTTTATGCCTTATCCAAATAATCATCACTGCCCGCAGTCATCACAAGACCATAGCTTGTGATATAGTATAACGCCAAATTTCATTCCTATAATTGCGCCTCTTCACATCAATAATACCATAAATCTTTTTTGCCCACTGAAACCGCAAATGCGCCACTCATCTTAGCCTTCTCTATATCCTCAGCCGTTTCGATAAGTCCGCCGGCAATAATAGGGGCATCAATTTGTGCTTTAAGCCTCTCTATAACTCTAAATACAAGCGCAGGCATAATCTCAATCATATCAGCTTTCGTGCTTTTTATGCCCTCGACTGTCGCCATAACAGATTTTGAATCTATTATAAAAAAACGCTGAACTGCCTTTAATCCAATCTCTTTTGCAAGTTTTATCATACTTGCCTTAGTGCTTAAAATCCCATCAAGACCAAGCTTATTTAAAAATTCAATTCCGCTTCTGTCCTTACCAATCCCCGTTGCCAAATCAATATGTGCAAAAAGAATTTTACCGTGACTGTGCGCATTTTTAATACGATTCTCCATATCTGAAATATCGGGTGCCAGATCAAATATAATGCTGACACTTGAGTTTAGCGCATTTTCAAAATCTTCCCTGTTTCTTACAGCCGCAATTATCATTATATGTTCCCCCTGTCGCAACGATATTACTTCCGAATACATCTTTGATTATAACATCTCCCGGATAAACAGGCAAGGGGATTGATGTATGGTTTATAATTTTCATACACTCAAAAACCTTGTCCTTGGGTATGGGCATATCTGTTTTTACCGGAATAACGCTCCCGTCAGAGCATCTTATCGTCGTTGTAACCGTTCTTACGGGACTTATACACTCATTTTTTGCATATTCTGCACCCCTTGGACAACTGTTCCCACTGATGTCTATAACTTCGCCATTTTCAATATTTACATCAATGCTGCAGCCCATAGGGCACACTATACAGGTCAAATTCCGTTTCATAATCATTCCTCCAACTCTATATATAGCTCCTTTGCGTTTTTTATCTTATCTTCTTTGATGGTTATGCTTTCCATTTCACCCGGTACAGCCTTTGTGCGGCGCTTAGAAAATACAAGTTCGCCATTTTCGTTTTTAACATTTATTTTCACATTATGAAAAACATCAGCGACTCTGAAATACACCGTAATATCCTTTTCCCTTGTTATCATCTGAGGAACGCTGTAACGCACCTTACCATCGGTTTTTATGGGTATATTTACAGTTTTTTTCAATGTTCCGTTTATATATTCAGCCGCACTTTTACCTGCAATCTCCGCTTCCTCCGAAACGAAATCCACCAAATCGTGAACATGAAGGACATTTCCGCAGGCAAATATTCCCTCAGCATTTGTCTGCCTGTCCTGGTCAACTACTGCTCCGCTTGTTATGTGCGAAAGCTCAACCTTTGCCGTTTTTGAAAGCTCGTTTTCCGGTATCAGTCCTACCGACAGTAAAAGCGTATCACAAGAGATATACTCTTCTGTTTCAGGGATGGGGTTTCTGCTCTCATCAACCCTTGCGATTGTTACGCCCTCTAATCTTTCTTTTCCGTGAATTTTTGTTACGGTATGGCTTAGTTTCAACGGAATATTAAAATCGTTAAGACATTGCTCGATATTTCTTGGAAGTCCGCCCGAATATGGCATAAGCTCACACACTGCGTGTACTTTTGCTCCCTCCAATGTCATTCGCCGTGCCATGATAAGTCCTATATCACCCGAACCTAAAATAACAACATTTTTACCGGGCATATATCCCTTCATATTCACAAATTTTTGTGCCGTACCTGCGGTATATATACCGGAAGGTCTTGTTCCGGCAATATTCAGCGCACCTTTGGGTCTTTCACGGCAGCCCATAGCAAGGATTACGGCTTTTGCCTCGATTTTAAATATACCGTCCGTTTCGTTTGTTGCCGTGATAACCTTGTTGTTTGTTATATCAAGCACCATAGTGTTTAGCTTATACCGAATATGTCTTTTAAATACCATGTTTATATACTTTAATGCATATTCAGGACCTGTAAGCTCTTCACCGAATTTATGAAGCCCGAAACCATTATGAATACATTGTTGTAATATTCCACCCAGCGATGAATCACGCTCAAGTATCAGTATATCTCTTATCCCACGCTCATATGCCGCCACTGCGGCACTCATACCTGCAGGACCGCCACCGATTATCACAAGCTCAGTCATTTAGCGTTTCCTCCTTTGTTTTTCCTGTATTTATGATTGATTTTCCTCCGCACTTTGTGACCTTCTCAACAGGAATATTAAGCTCTCGGGCTAAAATTTCCGTAATATACGGACTGCAAAATCCGCCTTGGCACCTGCCCATCTGCGCCCTTGTACGGCGTTTTATTCCGTCCAAATCACGGGGCTTTGGATTTGTCCTTATGGCATACAGTATCTCACCCTCCGTTACTGTTTCACATCTGCATATTATTCTTCCGAAGGCACTGTCCCTTTTGATTATTTCATTTTTTTCTTCTGTGCTTGCATATTTAAAATAATGAGCAGATTTTCTTATCGGGTTAAAGCTACTTTTTTTAACTGTAGCAAGCCCCTGATTTTTAAGCATTGTAAGAGCGTATTCCGCAATCGCAGGAGATGCCGAAAGTCCCGGAGATTCAATACCTGCAAGGTTTATAAAGCCTTTGACGGGCGAATTGATAATAAAATCGCCTGTGTCTCCTACAGCACGCAAACCGCAAAATGAGGTTATTGTTTTATTCCTTGGAATATTGTCAACACTTTTTTCTGCCGACATAATTACATTAAAAAGGCCTTTTTGCGTAGTCGATTTATCCTCCTTGTTCTCTATATCCTCGGAGGTTGGACCCAAAAGCAGATTATTATGCACGGTAGGTGAAACCAAAATTCCCTTTCCCATCTTTGTGGGGGTTGTAAATATTGTATGCGAAACGGTGTTTCCACACTCGGAGTCAAGCAACACATATTCGCCCCGTCTTGCATGGATTTTAAATGAATTATCGCCTATCATCTTTGCCACCCTGTCGGCAAAAACACCTGCGGCATTTATTACATATCTTGCCAAAACCGTTTCCTTATCGGAGGAAATGACATAAGCTTCACACTCTTTTTTGATTGATTTTACTTCAAAGTCAAGCTTTAACCTGACACCGTTGTCCATAGCATTTCCCATAGCCGCTATTGCAAGCTCATACGGCGACACTATAGCGCCTGTCGGTGCCCAAAGTGCACAGACGGCATTATGGGATACATTAGGCTCCTTTTTTAAAAGTGCATCCCTGTCCAATATTTCAAGACCTTTTACACCATTTTTTTGTCCCCTAAGAAAAAGCTTTAAAAGAGTATTTTTATCCTCATCACAAAATCCTATTACAAGGGAACCGTTGTTTTTATAATCAACGCCAAGCTCCTTACAGATTTTCGGCATCATTTGAGAGCCTCTTACATTGAGTTTCGCCTTTAGTGTCCCCTCTACTGCATCAAATCCCGCGTGAACAATACCTGAATTTGCTTTTGTTGCACCATTGGACACATCATTTTCCTTTTCTAAAACGCATACTGAAAGTTCAAACGCCGATAAAAGTCTCGCCATCATTGAACCGACCACACCGGCTCCTATAATTACAACATCATACATTAAACATATCCCCCCCAAAAAAACAAAAAAGACGCACCAAAATATACCTTTGTATACTTTGATACGTCTCAAAATCTCTGTATCACCATAATCATATCATACAAATGATATAATGTCAATATATTTCAAGTAAAATATTTATATTATGCAGGTTACAATCTGTATATCGTATTTCAGATTATGTTCATACAACTAATCAGCTGTCAAGCATCGATATCAGCTTTTCAATAACAGAAGTTACCTGTCCATTTGCCACTCGTCTTCTGAAAAACCAAACTCCACGAAACAATAATCATCGTTCCATGTATCCTCTGCCCGCCCATTCCATATGCATCTCTCCTTATAGAACGATGACGGGCATACATTATAGCTTTCGCCCTCTTCTAGATGATGAGGTCCTAAGAGATTTCTTAGATTATTTATCAGCGTGAGCCTTATTTTCTGTCTGCCACACTCACAGTCGGAAAGTGATACTTTATTATCGGTAAGCATTGTTTTTTTCTTGCCGTTTACCTCAACTCTCACTGCATTTACACCTGTGGTATTAAGCTCCAATACAGGATTTTCACCTTCGATTGTAACCTCACCCGAAAGCGACAGCTCTCCGCTAAAGAACGGGAAACCCTGCTGTTCAATATTTTTAAGACTTATATACTCAGGCAGTTTGTCTATAACAAAATCACCGCTGTATCGGAGGGCATTTCTTTGAAGCTCCTGCCACCTGCCGACTTATTTACCTCAAACCGACACATCCACAACATCGGTTTTGGATTATATGCACAAGTTAAGCCGGCAATATGTGCAGTGTGAGAGAGGGAAAGAGAGTATCCCTTATTTCCAACAATTTGTATTTAGTCCACACATATAGCCCTTGCGTCAGCGGATAATGTCACCTTGTTCTATCTACAATATATGTCTTTAATCTATTATGTATTATGGGTACGCTAAGGCTATAATTATACTGCTCCCTATAAAACTTATCCGTTTATGCAAGGGTATATGTATAAATTTACTCTGACTTAATTTTATACCCATCGGCAGGATCCATACTATCGGCAGGTTATTGCACAAGCCAGC
>CACZPW010000018.1 GCA_902783115.1 uncultured Ruminococcus sp.
TAAGATGCCTCATAGAGTTTGTAAGTTCTGCGGATACTACAATGGTAAAGAAGTTATAAAAAAGGTTGAGGATTAATTCCGGCTAAAATGCAAACAGGATCACCGGTGTGTACCGGCAATCCTGTTTTTTTTGTCTTAAATTATTCGATTGTTTTTAAAGTGCCCCGTATAAGAGCTGCTTATATTCTATGCCTGATTTTCTTCAAGCTTTTTAACAAGCGCCTGGATCTTTTTAACAGGATTAAGAAGGTCTGAAATCGTTTCGTCGTGGTTTAAGGTGTCTATAAGGAGCGACAAATACTTTGACATATCCACTTCATAGTGCCATTCTCTGTCCTTTAAGCCGGGATTTCTGTAAATAAGATTTGTTGTGAATATCTTGTTTATTATGCCCGCCTCGTATGCCTTGTCGAATACTTCAAGCCCGTTTACGAACAAACCGAAGGACGAGAATACGAATATCCTCTTTGCACCGTGCTTTTTAAGGCTTGTGGCAACGTCTATCATGGATTCGCCCGATGCGATCATATCATCGACTATGATAACGTCCTTGCCGTTAACGTCACGTCCGAGATACTCATGTGCGACTATTGGATTCTTTCCGTCGACTATCTTTGAATAGTCGCGGCGCTTATAGAACATACCAAGATCAAGCTGGAGCACTGATGAATAATACATACACCTCTGCATACCGCCCTCGTCGGGGGATATTACGATGGTGTCAAATTTGTTAAGAGATATATCCGGAACTGCGCGAGATATTGCTTTTATCATCTGATAGGTCGGCTGAACATCATCAAAGCCGGATAACGGTATTGCATTTGAGATGCGCGGATCGTGTGCGTCAAAGGTAATGATGTTAGATACGCCCATATTCGTAAGCTCCTGAAGCATCAGTGCCGAGTCAAGAGACTCACGTCCCGTTCTTCTGTGCTGTCTGCCCTCATAGAGCATGGGCATTACCACCGTTACTCTCCTTGCCTTACCGCCCATTGCGGCGATAATTCTCTTTAAGTCCTGATAATGGTCGTCGGGACTCATTCTGATTTCCTCGCCGTACATCTTATATGTAACCCCGTAATTGAAAACGTCACAGATAATATATACATCGTGACCTCTTACCGATTCACCGATCACACATTTTGCTTCGCCCGTTCCGAATCTCGGACAGTTTACACGAATGATATATGAGTCCATATCCTCATACGTTCTGAAACGCCTTAAATATCCGTCGATTCTCGAAGTGATTTCCTCGCAGCCCTTCATGCTGATGATGCTGAGCTTGCCGTAGATTGGTGTGTCGTCCGCTATGAAATTGTTCATCATAATCTTTTGCTCCTTAAGTCCAGACCTGTTATTAAATTTTTATGTTTTCAAACATATTTGGTAGTTTTCAAACATTTCTTCCTAAAATATACCACATATCGTGGTTGTTTTCAAGTGTAAGATTTGATTTATTTTACACAAATTTTACAGAAATATTTGTAGAATTTGACCGTTTTTAAGTTTTCAGGCTGTCAAGAAGCTCAAGCGTTGTTTTTTTGAATATGGGGTGGGGAAGACACGGAGCAAGCTCGGATAAGGGCTTTAGGACAAATTCACGCTTGTGCATTTCGGCGTGGGGGATAATAAGCTCCGCCGTATTCATTACGATATCGTCGTAATATATGATGTCAATATCTATCGTTCTTGGTCCCCAATGTATCTCCCTCGTTCTGTTATCCGCCGCCTCGATTTTGTGTACGGTATCAAGAAGCTCAAACGGCTCGTACATAGTTTCAATACCTACACAGGCGTTTAAAAAATCGTTCTGATCAGTGTAGCCGTAGGGCTTGGTGATAATAAACCCGGATTTTTGTATATTTCTTATAAGCTTATCCTCCGCCAATGCGTCTATTGCCTTTAAAAGATGCTGCTCCTTATCGCCGATATTTGAGCCGACGGACAGATACACCGTATGCCATTTACGTGAAATTTCAACACCCGCATAGCTCAGATTCATTTTTATCGGCGCCCAGGGCTTTTTTATTTCGACCCTGATACCTTCTATCCCGTCAAAATTCCCTGCGATCTGAGCCGAAAGCCTTGCGGCGGCGGTTTCGATAAGGTCAAAGGTGTTTTTCTCCATAAAGCTTCCCACAAATGCGCATACCTGCGCGTAATTTACGGTTTTTGAAATATCGTCGTCATAAAATGTGTGTATGTCCATATCCACCGATACCGAGAATTTCTGCCCCAGCACATTTTCCTCGTTCAATACTCCGTGATTTGCAAAAATTTCAAGATCCTTTATTTTTATACGCATCATTTTCCCAAGATCCTTTCTGTCATTTTTATAACATCGGCATTTGCCGCCACGTCGTGTACTCTTACGAACATACAGCCCGACATTACCGCATACGCCGTTACAGCGAGCGTTCCGTAAAGCCTGTCGGATACCTCCTTACCGAGCGTAAGCCCTATAACGGACTTATTTGAGGCACCGAGCAAAATGGGATAGCCAAGCTCTTTGAGCCTGCATATTTCACGCATGATAACGATATTTTGTTCATAGCTTTTCCCAAACCCTACGCCCGGGTCTATAATAATATTTTCTATGCCCTTTGCCAATGTGATGCTTTCTTTAAGGTCGGACAAAACATCGGCCGTAAAATCGTTATAATCGGGATTTTTGCGGTTATGCATAAGACAGGCGCTCATATTATATTCTGCCGCAACAGCCGCCATATTGCCGTCGTATTTAAAGCCCCATATATCGTTTATCATATCTGCCCCCGCCTGCGCTGCGGCAAGACATACCTTGCTTTTGTAGGTATCTACGGAAACGGGCGTATCAAAGTTTTTCTTGAGCCTTTCTATAATGGGCGCGACTCTTGATATTTCCTCGTCCTCGCTTATCACTGTATAGCCCGGTCTTGTGGATTCGCCGCCGACGTCGATTATATCGGCGCCTGACTTTACCATTTCCTCCGCATGAAAAAGCGCATTGTCAATATTTTTATACCTGCCGCCGTCTGAAAATGAGTCGTCGGTAACGTTAAGTATTCCCATTATATAGGTCTTATTATCGTAAAATTCACAGCCGCCTATTTTTATCATACCAAAACCTCCGTATTCATATCCTCTTTTTTCCACTTGCAGGTGGATGCAGCCTTGCAGATAAGGCACATCCTTGACTTTGCATCGGCATAGGCAAGAAGATCTCCAAGCTCCGAACACTCATCCGTCCTCCTGTGCTCCGATATTGCAACTAATATCATATCCCGCTCTTTGGGGCTGAACTCTTTAAGAAAGCTCTTTGCCGCCTTTGCCGAGGCTATCTCGTGCGGGGTTGAATTTTTGTACTGCTCCTTTCTACCTATATCGTGCAAAAAAGCGGTCGTATAGATCATTTCCTTGGATATGGGTATATTCTTCTCAAGCGCGGTTATATACATTATCCTTGCGGTATCGGCGCAATGCTCAAAATTATGAGGGCAGTATATTCTGTCATGCTCCAATGCCGCAATTTCCGCAAGTATCTCTCTGTACTCCGTACTGTTTATTATCCTGTTAAACCTATCCATATCAGATGCCCCTCCGGCTTTTTGATTCTTCTCTGATTGCATCGCATACCTCACCGAGATATGACAATGATCCGAATGCGACGCTTGTCCTGTCCTTATCCGCCATACATATACCGACGGCTTCTTTTATTCCGCGCGCCGTTGTATTTTTGTTATATTTTAAAATCTCCTCTGCAAGTACGGTGTTTTTTAATGCGCGTGGATTTTTTGGCGTAACGGTGAAGATTCTGTCCGCCAAGGGCGTGATGATCTCCATCATTTTATCATGCTCCTTGTCTGCAAGCACACCGATTATGAAATTAAAGCGTGTGTCTTTCATACCGAGAAGCGAGCTTTTAAGCTTTTTTACGGCGTCTGTATTATGCGCCCCGTCAATAATAAAGGGGGGATTTTCGGCAATCTTCTCAAATCTGCCGTGCCAATGTGTGTTGTTAAGCCCCGCGCGTATCGCCGCCTCGGATATGCCAAGCTCCTCGCATACGGTGATTGCGGTAACGGCGTTTTCAATCTGAAAGCTGCCGTTCAGGGATATTTTTATGTCCCTCATATCGCCTAAATCAAAGATGCTGTCGCGCACGTTATAAGCTCTGTCACAGAAAATACATTCCGCCGCCATGCTTTTACACACATCTGCCATAACGTCCCTTACCGTCTGCGGATTGTCCGCAACGACTGCCCTGCCGCCGGGCTTTATTATCCCCGCCTTTTCGTAAGCGATTTTTTCTAACGAATCGCCCAAAAACTGCGTATGATCCATACTTATCGAGGTTATTACGGATAATTCGCTTTTTTTGATTATATTTACCGCATCATATCTGCCGCCCATGCCCGTTTCCAGGATAGCATAATCGCATTTTTTATCGGAGCAGTATAAAAATGCAAGCATTGTTTCAAGCTCAAAGCGTGTGGGGTGGGGGTGGCCTTTGCCCGTCAAAAATTCTGCGGCGGCTCTGATTTTTGTCATATAAAAGGCAAATTCGCTTTCGGTTATCATATCGCCGTTATATGTCCAAAGCTCACGGTAATCAAACACCGCAGGCGATGTATAGCGGCATATATTTTTGCCTTCGTGCATCAAAACAGACTCAATAAACGCGCCTGTTGAGCCTTTTCCGTTTGTGCCCGCAATGTGTATTATGCGTATATTGTTTTGGGGATCGCCAAAATATGCGCACAGGCGCTCCATATTCAAAAGCCCCAAAACACTGCCGTATTTTTGTGTGTCTTCTATGTATTCAAGTGATTTAATATAATCCATATCCACTATTCCTTAAAATAAAAAAGAACCGGTTGTTTTTTTATGCACCCCTGCAACCAAAAACAACAGTCCTTGCGGATTTCAAATAATGTCAGCGGGATGCGAGGACTGTACCGCAAGCAAAAAGCTTTTCGTCAGACCGGCAACTCCCCGTCCGGTCTGCACTTTACGCACATACCTCTACTCTGTGATTTTTAACTATTATATACCCATTATGCGTATTTTGCAATACGCTATGGCTAAAAAATTATAATATTTATAAATTAAAAATCCCTCTCTTTTATTACAAACAAAAAAATATAACCGTCCGTTTTATGTCCGGTTATATTTTTCAGTCATCATCCTCATACATATATACCCATAAAAAGGTCAGAAGTGCGATCGCAACGCCTCCACCCGTGCAGGCGATCGGTAATTTGAGATTATCGTCCAAAAGCTTTTTTACGGTTATTTTTTTGTCCGGCACCGCAGCTTCGGGTGTGGGATCGGGTGCGGAGGATACCAATACCGGCTCGCTGTCTCCGACCTTTACCGTAACGTCCGTCGCAACGGGTGCGCTCGTCTGAGATTCCTTGCTGCTAAGCTGTGGTGCAGTCTTTGATTTTGGCATAAGAAGCGGATTTTGAGAGTATTCATACCTTGCCTGCTTAAGCTCCGTATCTGCAAGCGGTATGCAGTCCGTTCTTACCTTAAGTATCTGATACCCGTCCTCCGATTCATCGGTTTTTCTCAAAAGCGCATAGTTATATTTTGAACGGTTGGTATCAAACTTTGCATAGTAGATATCCTCGCCCAAATCGTAAAATGCACTAAGCTGGGTGAATTTATCGGATGATGTCGTAATACTTAAGCCTTCGTTATACTCGTTTTGAGTAGTGTAATCCTTTATGTCAAAATTGCAATAAAGCGCCGAACGTATAAGCACACGGTTGATCTGCGTCTTTGCGTCGGGACTGAGCTTTTTTGAAATGTCCTCATAGGTGACGCTTTTTGCAGCCGTATCCTTTAATTTTGTAAAGAACACGTCAAGCTGCTTGTTATAGCAGCTTACATCAATGCCCGGGTGGAAGTAATACGCATTATAGTCCATGACCCCCGATTCTGTTATATCGGCGGGATTGTTTATGTACATATACGCCTCTCCGTTTATGACCGTATAAACTTCCTTGCTTTGCTCGACGTTGTTCAAATATGTGTTGAACGTGATATAGCGCTTTTCGTTTTTCCAGGCAATGTTGAATTCGCCTATCATATCCTTTGGAATATCGCAGTAGCTTTTTTCTATTACGGCTATCCTTTGCGCCTTTTTTGTTTCGTTGCTGTAAAGCCATAAATGGCACGCCGCTGTTTTATATTCGCTGTCTGCTACAAATATCAGAAGATACGGGCAGTTATTGTTATCAAAGTTTATAATATCCCCGTAAACAACGCCGCTCGGCGCTATTGTGTTTCCGGTGCTGTCAAAAATAGCTCCGTTTTTGTCGGTGCTGATAACGCCGTATCTCATAATATAATCGTTTAAGATATAACCGTAAACCGATGACATTTTTCCTACGGGCTCGTCGGCCTTTGCAAAGGGTATGAGCCCGAAAGAAACAGTTGACATAAAAATTACAACCGCACAGAAGCAACATAGGAATTTCATTCCTATTTTCTTCAAGCAAAAACCGCCTCCTCCCTTTTATCCCTGTTTTATGTACAAATAGCACAAGTTTACATAATACATCTGTATTATACACTTGCATTTGTGACAAATCAATGCAAACGGATTTAAAAAAGTGTGACATATGTTACAAAAAATCGAAAAAGGGGAGGATTCGGCGTTTATTTTCAACAAAATACAAGGTGAAAATCTTTTAAATTATAGCTAAAAATAGGAAATTTTAGGGTTTACAAAAAATAAATAATATACTATAATATAGAATTAAATGATATAACAGCTTGTCTGTGTTTGAAAGGATATAAAAGTATGATAAAAGCAGCGGTTTTGGGCGCAACGGGATATGCGGGAATTGAGCTGGTGAGGATACTCTCCGCCCACCCCGATACGGAGCTTTGCGTATTGGGCTCGCACAGCTTTGCGGGACAGAATATCAAGGACGTATATGAAAACTTCGACCATATACTCGATATGGATTGCACGGAGCTTGACCTTGATAAGGTGAAGGAATGTGACGTGGCATTTACCGCGCTTCCGCACGGAGCGTCAAAGACGGTCATTCCGTCGCTTGTTGAGCTTGGCATAAAGGTAATAGACTTAAGCGGCGATTTCAGATACGATGACGTAAAGGTATATGAAAAATGGTACGGCGAGCCGCATTCGTCGCCGGAGCTTCTTGCCGAATCGGTATACGGCTTACCAGAGCTTTACCGTGACAGAATAAAGACGGCAAGGCTGATAGGAAATCCGGGCTGTTATACTACCTGTTCGATTTTGGGCGCCGTACCGCTTTTAAAAAGCGGTATAGCAAAAACCGATAATATTATTGTGGACGCAAAGTCCGGTGTTACGGGCGCAGGCAGAGGTCTGGGACTTCCGTATCATTTCTGCGAATGTACGGAGAATACAAAGGCGTATAAGGTAGCCACGCACAGACACACCTCGGAGATCGAGCAGGAGCTTTCAAATGCAGCGGGTGAGGAAGTGCTTATCTCGTTTACTCCGCACCTTATACCTATGAAGCGGGGCATTTTATCGACGATATATGTAAACCTGAAGCGTGAAAGCTCACAGGCAGAGCTTCAAAAAATTTATGAGGATTTTTATAAGGACGAGTATTTTGTGCGTGTAAAGCGTGCGGGGAAGTTACCCGAAACAAAGCACGTCGCGGGCAGTAACTTTACAGATATCGGCGTGTGCTATGATGAACGGCTTAAAAGAGCAGTGGTTATTTCGGCACTTGACAATATCGGCAAGGGCGCGGCGTCACAGGCAGTGCAGAATATGAATATATTGTTCGGATTGGACGAAAAAACGGGAATAAAGGACGCAGGTTTTTATCTGTAAATGCGGAGAATTGATATGGAAAAGATGGAACAACTTATAAAAAAAGCGGGAATACTTATCGAGGCACTCCCGTACATACAGAAATTTTCGGGAAAAACCGTAGTTGTAAAATACGGCGGAAACGCCATGATAAACGATGAGCTTAAAAACAGCGTTATGGAGGATATAACGCTCTTAAAGTTCATAGGATTAAATCCGATCGTCGTTCACGGCGGCGGGCCGGATATTTCAAAAGCGCTTGATGACTTAGGCATAAAAAGTAAATTTGTAAACGGATTAAGAGTTACGGATAAGCAGACGATGTCGGTTGCGCAGCAGGTGCTTATAGGTAAAACCAATAAGGAGATAGTCGGACTGTTAAATGCAAAGGGCGGAAAGGCCATAGGAATAAGCGGTATCGACGGAAGCTTTATACTGTGCAAAAAGCATTATGCCGAGGACGGTGGCAAAAAGGCTGATATCGGCTATGTGGGCGATATCATAGAGGTACAGAGCAGTGTCCTTGATCTGCTTGCGTCAGATCAGTACATACCCGTTGTTGCGCCGATAGGTACGGACGGCGAGGGTAACAGCTATAATATAAACGCAGATACTGCCGCTGCCGCTATTGCGGAGGCAGTAGGCGCCGAAAAGCTCATTTTGCTCACCGATGTTGAGGGCGTAAAGGACGATAAGGGCAATGTGGTTTACGAGGCAAATATCGAAGAGATACTGCACATGATAGACAATAATATCATAAGCGGCGGCATGATACCGAAGGTTCTGGGCTGCATGGATGCCTTAAACGGCGGAGTAAAGGGCGTGCATATCATTGACGGACGTATTCCGCACTGTCTGCTTCTTGAGATATTTACAAAGACGGGTATCGGAACTTTGATAAAAAGCGAAAATTACTAAACTGGAAGGAAACAAAAATTATGAGAATGTCAAAATTACTTATGCCGACTTTAAGAGAGGTTCCGGCGGAGGCTGAAATAGCAAGTCACAAGCTTATGCTTCGCGCGGGAATGATAAGAAAGCTTGCATCGGGCATATATTCGTATCTGCCGCTCGGCTTAAGGGTTGAGCGTAAAATCGAGCAGATAGTCCGTGAGGAAATGGACAAAGCGGGCGCGCTGGAGCTTCTGATGCCCGCGCTTTTGCCTGCGGAGGCGTATATGCAGTCGGGAAGATGGGAAATTTTCGGACCGAGTATGTTCAAAATGAAGGACAGATACGAGAGGGATTTTTGTTTGGGACCCACCCATGAGGAGCTTTTTACGCAGACGGCTATAGACAATATCCGTTCATACAAGGAATATCCTATGACGATGTATCAGATACAGCATAAGTACCGTGACGAGGGCAGACCGCGTTTCGGCGTTATAAGGAGCCGTGAATTTGTTATGAAGGACGCCTACAGCTTCGATTTGAGCGAGGAGGGGCTGGACAGATCATATCAGGCAATGTATAAGGCATATTGTAACGTATTTAACCGTCTGGGGCTTGATTTTACCATAGTTGATGCGGATTCGGGCGCAATGGGCGGCAGCGGCTCGCAGGAGTTTATGGTCAAGTCGCCTGTCGGCGAGGACGGTATCGCCTACTGTGATGACTGCGGATATGCGGCAAACTATGAAAAGGCTGAGTGCGTTCCCACAGAGGTTGAGTGCCCCGAGGGCGATTTGGATATGGAGATGATCCATACGCCAAACGCACATACCATAGAAGAGTTGGTAGAGTTTATGGGCGCAAAGCCGTATAATTTTGTAAAGACCATAATCTATAAGGCTGACGATAAATTCATTGCCGCAATGGTAAGAGGCGACAGGGACGTAAATGAGGTAAAGCTTAAAAATCTTGTCGGCTGTGTTGACGATCTTGAGCTTGCAGAGCCGTTTGAAGTAAAGCGTATAACAAACGCCGAGGTCGGCTTTGCGGGACCTGTAGGACTGCAGATACCGGTTTATGTCGATAAAGAAGTGGAGCTTATGAAGAACTTTATTGTCGGAGCAAACCAAACCGATATGCACTATAAGAACGTAAATATCGGCAAGGACTTTACACCTTTTATGATAGCCGATATAAGAGTTATATGCCCGGGTGATAAATGCCCAAGATGCGGCAAGGAAATAAAGGCGGCGCAGGGCATAGAGGTAGGGCATATCTTTAAGCTCGGCACCAAATATTCAAAGGCTTTGGGGCTTAAGGCGCAAACAGAAACAGGCGAGGAAAAAGACGTTATCATGGGCTGCTACGGCATAGGCGTGACACGCTGTCTTGCGGCGTCGATCGAGCAGAACAACGACGAAAACGGCATAATATGGCCTGTTGCCATAGCTCCGTATGAGGCTGTGGTAGTGCCGGTAAACGCAAAGAGCGAGGAACAGACGGCGCTTGCGGAGGAAATTTACAAGGAGCTTTCGGATGCGGGCATTGAGGCGCTTATTGACGACAGGAACGAGCGCCCGGGCGTAAAATTCAAGGACAGTGATTTGATCGGCATACCCGTAAGGATCGTCGTCGGTAAAAAATGCGGCGAGGGGATTGTCGAGTACAAGGAAAGAACCGCCGCCGAGGCTGTTGAAAAAACGGTTTCCCAAGCCGTCAAAGACGTTATCTCGTTTATAAAGAGCAATAAATAAAACCAATTAAGGACGGTAAAGCTTTAAACAGCCGTCCTTTTTGTGTACAAAGTGTAAATAATCATAAAAATAATTGAAATATGTTGATTTTCGTGATAGAATATAAACTGAAAATTTTTGAAAGGGGTATTTTACAGATGGATAACAAGAAAAAGCCGGGCAATTCGCCGTTAAAGAATCCTGTGGTCATATTCCTGATAATATCGGCTATTGCCACTGTGATCCTCAATGTTGCGATAACGGCGGTATCAAACCCTACCAAAACACAGATCACCTACGACAAGTTTTTGCAAATGCTTGAAAAGGACAAGCTTGATGAGGTGATCATAGAATCGGACAGAATCATAATTTATGAAAAAAGTGATGTGGATATAAGCGAGATATCAAAAAGCGCAAGTAAGATGATCTCACTTTTCGGGATAAACAAAAAGGAAGTCTACGACCAGCTCAGAAGGGAAAGCAGAAAGATCTACTATACGGGCTATCTCCGTGACGAAAGATTGCTTCCCGCTCTGGACGAGCACGGCGTTACCTATTCAACGCCTATCCAGTATAATAACCCGATAGTAAACTTCATTCTTTCGTGGATATTGCCGCTTGGAATAATATATCTGATATTCTTCCTGCTCACGCGTTCCATGTCAAAGCGCATAGGCGGCGGCGGAATCATGGGTATCGGTCAGTCCAATGCCAAAATGTATAATGTCGAGAACAAAACGGGCGTTACCTTCGCCGATGTGGCAGGTCAGGAGGAGGCAAAGGAGTCGCTAAACGAGATAGTCGACTTTTTGCATCACCCGACAAAGTATACCGCTATCGGCGCAAAGCAGCCAAAGGGCGCGCTTTTGGTAGGACCTCCGGGAACGGGTAAGACCCTGCTTGCAAAGGCTGTTGCGGGCGAGGCAAATGTGCCGTTCTTCTCGCTGTCGGGCTCGGAATTCGTGGAGATGTTTGTCGGTGTGGGAGCGTCAAGGGTAAGAGACCTCTTTAAGCAGGCGTCGCAGAAAGCGCCGTGTATTATTTTCATTGACGAGATAGACGCCATAGGTAAGTCACGTGACGCGCAGCTCAATTCAAACGACGAGAGGGAGCAGACCTTAAATCAGCTTCTGTCCGAAATGGACGGCTTTGATTCGTCTAAAGGTCTTGTCATACTTGCGGCAACAAACCGCCCCGAGATACTTGATAAGGCGCTCTTGCGACCGGGCAGGTTTGACAGGCGTATAATCGTTGAAAAGCCTGATTTAAAGGGCAGAGAGGATATATTAAAGGTCCATATAAAGAATGTAAAGACAGATTCGTCGATAGACCTTCATGCAATGGCGCTTGCAACATCGGGCGCAGTTGGCGCAGACCTTGCAAATATGGTAAACGAGGCGGCATTAAGAGCCGTAAGAATGGGCAGGAATGCGGTTTTGCAGGAGGATCTTATGGAGGCGGTCGAGGTTATAATCGCCGGTAAGGAGAAAAAAGACAGGATATTGTCCGAAAAGGAAAAGCGTATGGTCGCATTCCATGAGGTGGGACACGCACTTGCTACTGCGCTCCAGAAAAACACACAGCCTGTGCATAAGATAACTATTGTGCCGAGGACTATGGGAGCGTTGGGATATACAATGCAGATGCCCGAGGATGAGGAGCACTACCTTATGTCAAAGGATGAGATCTTGGAGCAGGTAACCGTATTTTTGGCGGGACGTGCGGCTGAAGAGTTAGTATTCGGCACAAAAACAACGGGTGCCTCAAACGATATAGAAAGAGCTACGTCTATGGCAAGGGCAATGATAACACAGTACGGAATGTCGGATAAATTCGGCATGGCGGGACTTGAATCCATAGAGCATAAATACCTTGACGGCAGAAGTGTTTCAAATTGCTCAGAGGAAACAAAGACCAAAATCGACGAAGAAATAGTTGCGGTTTTGGACGCTTGTCACAACAAGGCATATTCACTGCTTGAAGGACACAGGCAGTCACTTGATGAAATTTCGGAATACCTTATCAAGAAAGAAACCATAACGGGCGATGAATTTATGGATATTTTTAACCGTATAGAAAACCCCGGATCCACACCCGATAACGGGGAGGAAAACGGAGAACCCGAAGAAATACAGACAGATACTGAGGAATAGGTAAGGTGCAAAATGCTTAGGTATTTTGAATTATTCATATTTGAAAGGAAATCCGGTTATGAATGAATTAGACAATGCATTTTCCGAAATTGTTCGGATAATAGCTAAGGCACGCTCTAACGCTTACCGTAAAGTAAACGAGGAGCTTATATTGATGTACCGGAATGTGGGGAAGCATTTGTCCGAAAAATCCAAAGAGTCAAGCTACGGCGACGGATATATAGATTCTCTTTCCGCTTATATTCAAGGTAAATTTCCGGGTATTAAAGGGTTTACACGCAGGGGCTTGTACCGTATGAAGCAATTTTATGAAACCTATGCGGAAAACAAAAAAGTGTCAGCACTGCTGACACAATTAAGCTGGACAAATCATTTAATTATCATGTCCGGAACTAAAAGTGATGAGGAACGTGAGTTTTATATCCGTCTTGCGATAAAAGAGAGATACAGCTCACGCCAGCTTGAACGCCAGATCGAAAGCGGTTATTATGAACGGTTTATGCTTTCAAATGAAAGATTGTTGCCGGAAAAGTTGAATCCGCAACAAAATCCGTTTCTTGATTCTTATGTTGTTGAATTTTTGGACTTGCCGGATGCTTTCTGTGAAAATGACTTTCGCAAAGCATTGGTTAAGGAAATGCGTGATTTCATTCTTGAATTGGGTAAGGATTTTACCTTTGTCGGAGAAGAGTATCCGCTACAGGTCGGCGGAGAAGATTATCGCATAGATCTGCTGTTTTTTCACCGCACTCTGCGCTGTCTTGTTGCGATGGAGCTCAAGGTCGGTAAATTTAAACCTGAATACGTTTCCAAAATGGATTTTTATCTTGAGGGATTGGACAGACAAATAAAAAAGGAAGATGAGAATCCGAGCGTTGGACTGATTTTGTGTGCGTCAAAGGATGACGAGGTTGCCGAATATGCGATGAGCCGCACACTTTCGCCAATGCTGGTAGCACAGTATCAGCTCCAATTACCCGATAAGGCTGTGTTGAGAAGAAAATTGCAGGAATTAACAAATTTGCCTGAAATTGAGAAGGAAACATAGGCTACCCAAGAGGAGGAAAACGCGGGAAATGAGTAATATTGCAAGCAGGATAAGAAGCCTGCGGAAATCAAAGAAGCTCAGTCAGGAAACGCTTGCAAGGGCGATGGACGTTCAGAGGACGACCGTAACGAATTGGGAAAGGGGTATTCGTGTTCCCGATGTGGCGCACGCAAGTAAGCTTTCAAGGTATTTCGGAGTGCCAATTGATTATCTTTACGGCAGAACTCAGGGCAGGAACACCGTTCTTGCACCGCCGACCTTTACAATGGATATAAACCTCCTTAACGCCAAAGGTCAGGACGAGCTTATGCAGTATTATAAATACCTGCTTACACAGGATAGATACAGGAATGAGGAAATTCAGACAGGGAATAGTGAATAAGTAAGGTGCACAATGCTTTGCATTTTGAATATTCATATCGTTTTGTGTCTCGAAAAGGAATTGGAAATAGTATAAATCTTATTAACAGCAGTAGGGCGGCAATTTTTGCCGCCTTTGGTTGTTTTAAGATAACGGCACTCACACAATTTGATCAAAAATTCAACTTATAAAAACTGCTGTTTTTTATAATTTTAATATTATCAGATATACTCTTATTGGAATATGAATAATTACGCATATCTTTTATTCTGTCAATAATATTTTCTGCACCAAAACCCGAAATCTTGCATATACGGGCTATACTGTATGAAACGGCCAGCTTAACAGTCATAATAGCCTGCGGCTTTATCAGACTGCTTGCCGCTGTAAATAGATAGTTTATCGGGAGGTAGGGTATTTCTGCACTGTTCCTTGATGTAAATTCGTATACAGTTTTCTCTATCGTTTCATCATTAAAACCCTCCACAAAAAAAGTGTGCTGCCAAAAGAGCAACACACATAAAATGTACAGCTCTTTTTTGCAAGTAGAACATAAACTATGGATATAAATATCACACACCATGTCGAGCGTACATTTTTAACAAATATAGCTTTATGGTGTGTAATACAACACAAATAATACAGTGTAAAAGCTGTATTTATTATATCCATTATTTAATAGCGTTATTAAAAACGTTTATGTTATACTTGCATTGGGTGTTATATCAGATTTTTGCGGATTTGTAAACAAAAAATGAAAATGTTAAAAAATATTGAAATGTAAAAACAGTAATTTCCGTAAAAGAAAAATAACGCCGGCCTTTACCGTAAGTCCGGCGTTATTTTATAAATAACTCTAATTATGGCATGACCGTTTGAGGTCTTGCCTTTTTTCTGCCCGCATTATACATCTTACCTCTGCAGTTGTCAATACAGTACAGGGAAAAATTATTTTCCCGGTGATAAAAAGTTATTTTTCCAGGGCTTGGTCAATATCCGCAATTATATCGTCAACATTTTCAATACCGACACTGAAGCGGATAAGGTCGGGGCTTACGCCGCCTGCGATAAGCTGTTCGTCGGTAAGCTGACGGTGTGTTGTCGATGCGGGGTGAAGAGCGCACGTTCTTGCGTCCGCAACGTGAGTTACGATGGCAGCGATTTTCAGCCCGTCAAGGAATTTCACAGCCGCTTCTCTGCCGCCCTTAACGCCGAATGAAACTACGCCCGACGCACCCAAGGGCATATATTTATCGACCAAAGGCTTATACTTGGAGCTTTCAAGACCGGGGTAATTTACCCATGAAACACGGGGATCATTTTCAAGGAACTTTGCGACAGCCATCGCATTTTCACTGTGGCGCGCCATTCTCAGATGCAGTGTTTCAAGACCGATATTGAGCAAAAACGCATTCTGCGGCGACATCATCGAGCCTAAATCACGCATAAGCTGCGCGCGGGCTTTTACAATATATGCGGCTTTGCCGAAGTTTTTGGTGTAGACAACGCCGTGATACGATTCGTCAGGCACCGTGAATTCCGGGAACTTGCCCGACGCCGCCCAGTCAAAATTACCGCCATCAACGATCACTCCGCCCAATGATACGGCGTGTCCGTCCATATACTTTGATGTGGAATGTATAACGATATCCGCACCGAACTCAAACGGTCTGCAAAGAACGGGCGTTGCAAAGGTATTGTCCACGATAAGCGGCACCTTGTTTTCATGCGCTATCTTTGCGAATTTTTCAATATCAAAAACGCTGAGTGCGGGATTTGCGATCGTTTCGCCCACAACCGCCTTTGTGTTGGGCTTAAATTCCTTTAAGATCCTATCCTCGTCCCAATCGGGCTCAACGAAGGTTGTTTCAATGCCCAGCTTTTTGAGCGTCACACCCAGAAGATTGAACGTACCGCCGTAAACTGCGGTTGAGCAGATAATGTGGTCGCCCGCACCTGCGATATTGGTTATAGATATAAGCGTTGCCGCCTGACCTGCCGATGTGAGCATTGCGCCGACGCCGCCCTCAAGTGCGGCGATTTTTTTCTCAACAGCGTCAACCGTCGGGTTTGCAAGACGGGTATAGAAAAAGCCTTCCTCCTCCAGATCAAACAGCTTGCCCATAAAATCAGCACTGTCATACTTATATGTGGTCGACTGATAAATGGGTAATACTCTCGGCTCGCCGTTTTTGGGCTTGTAGCCCTCCTGAATACATTTTGTTTCGATTTTCATTGTGTTTCCTCCTATATTAACCTTGGTCGTAGCCAAAGATTTTGTTCGCATAATTTACCGAAGCCAAAGCGTCGGAGCAGTAAGCGTCCGCACCTATCATATCGGCATATTCCTGTGTAAGCACTGCACCGCCGACAAATATTTTAACGTCAAGCCCCTCTTCACGCACCAATTTTATTGTACGCTCCATGCCCTTGACGGTCGTTGACATCAATGCGCTGAGCCCCAAAGCGTGAACATCGTTTTCCTTCAATGCCTTTACGATATCCTCCGCAGGGACGTTTTTGCCCAAGTCGATCATGTCATAGCCGTAATTTTCAAGCAGGGTTTTTACTATATTTTTGCCTATATCGTGAATATCGCCCTCGACCGTTGCAATAACGATCCTGCCACGCACATTTTCCGCACCGCCGGACTTTGAAAGCTCCGCTTTTATCGCCCTGAATGCATTTGCTACGGTATCGGCGCTCATTATAAGCTGGGGCAGGAATGCCGTTCCCGCTTCAAATCGCTTGCCGATATCGTTGAGTGCGGGAATAACGGTTGAATTTATGATATCAATGGGCGGTACGGTTTTGAGCATATCCGTCGCAATATCAAAGGACGCATCGTACATTCCGTTTATTATTGCCGAATAAAGGCTGTTTTGTTCGGGCTTTTGTGTGTCCTTTTCCTTTGTGTATGCCGCTATATAATCGGTACAGTTTTCGTCGATACACGCAAGGGCGCGGTATGCCCTGTATACGTTCATCATAGGATCCGAGCAGGGGTTTATGATACATGCGTCAAGTCCTTCATGGAGTGCAAGCGCAAAAAACGTGCTTGTTACCGCTTCACGGCAAGGAAGCCCGAATGAAATATTTGAAACGCCCAAAACCGTTTTTATACCAAGCTCCTCCCGTATCATTTTAAGAGCTGTTATAGTCTGAGCCGCCTCGGTCTGCTGTGCGGATATGGTAAGCGTCAAGGCGTCCATTACGAGATTTTTTTTGGCTATTCCGTATTCCGCCGCCTTATCCGATATGCGCTTTGCGATATCAAACCGTTCTTTTGCGGTTTTGGGTATACCGTTTTCGTCAAGACAAAGTCCCACCACAACGGCGCCGTATTTTTTTGCAATGGGGAGTATGGCGTTCAGGCTTTCCTCTTTCCCGTTTACGGAGTTTAGCATTGGCTTTCCGTTATATATTCTGAGCGCCCTTTCAAGAGTGGGGATATCGGACGAATCTATCTGCAAGGGCAGATTGACAGTGGATGAAACCGCTTTTACAACCCTTTCCATCATCTCACATTCGGAGATCTCGGGTAAGCCCACATTAACGTCAAGTATATGCGCTCCCGCTTCGGACTGTTTTATTGCCTCGTCAAGAACATAGTTGATATTGCCGCCCTTAAGCGCTTCTTTTAATTTTTTCTTGCCGGTCGGGTTTATACGCTCGCCGATTATCACGGGACGCTCATCAAGCTTTACATATCTTGAATATGAGCATACTATCGTTTCATTGTTTTCCGTAACATTGGGGCTATAGCCTCTGCACAGATCGACCATAGCCTTTATATGCCCGGGCGTTGTTCCGCAGCAGCCGCCGAGTACGGAAATACCCGCCTTTGCCATTTCCTCACACTGAATGGCAAACTGCTTGGGGGATACGTTATATCTTGTGGTGCCGTTTATTATTTCGGGAAGCCCTGCATTTGGCTGTGCCATACACGGTACGGACGATACGGATAAAAGGTCGGCTATCATCGGAGCGATATGCGACGGTCCCA
>CACZPW010000019.1 GCA_902783115.1 uncultured Ruminococcus sp.
ATAGTTTCTGTTTCCGCTGTGATTTGTCCAGTTTTCGTTTATGCTGTCCGTTCCGTCAAGCTTTGTAACGCCGACCGAAGCAAAATCGTAAGTACCCTCAATAAGCGATTTCGGGAGCGCCTGCTCCTTTTCGCCCGAATATGCTATCGGGTTTATTACAGGCCAACCGTCGGAGGTAAAGAGCATTTTCCTAAGCTGCAATACCGCCGCGCCCTCAACTGCGTCCTTTCTTACATGCGAGCAGTAGATCACGTCTTTACCGGGAGTTTCTATAACGCTGTTATGTCCCGGACCGTAGTAAATATGCGCATCACCCGCTTCTCTCGGATAATACCAGTCGTTTGTCGAGGTATCCTCTCTCATTACCGCACTGCCGTCACCCAATCTGAACGAGCCGACCATCTTATAGCCCGTTATCTCGGACGCCTTCACCGCACCCGTCGAACGGGTGTATTCCTTGCTCATATCAACGCCGTTTGCGTCATAGAAGGTGCTGTCGGCAAACGTTTCCGACAGACTGCTTCTTGCAACCCTCGTATTGTAGTTTGAGCCGAGCCATGCGTACGACGTAAATGCGTATCTGTAGCCGTTATGCTCAAACAGCCATGCGCCCTCAGGTCCGGCAACGCCGCGCTTTTGCGTAAATACCGGCTTTATCGCGGCATTTGATTTCTGCGCCGATGAGAGAAGCTTTGCATTTGATGAATAGTCAATAGCCTTTATCATACCGTCAAAGCCGCCGCCACTGACTGCCGGAGGCGATACGGGCTTTATGTTATCCATGCTCCATAGCATTACCTTATCGCCCTTTTGAGCCTCTATTTCAAGCTCCGTGTCCTTAACGGCGGATACGGTATCGCCCAAAACTACCTTTTTTAAGGTTCTATCGTCATTATAGGTTGCAATAATGACTTTTGCGGCTGCGGTCTCACCGGGCGTTACGGTTACGGCGTCGCTGTTTAGCTCCATTGCCTGAATACCGCCCCAGAACGAGCCCCACACGAAGTACGGCTTGGAATTATTTGCCGAATCCCTGTATATATTTGCGTCTATTGCGTTTGTTATATAGCTGTCATTTTCCTTTGTCGCATAAACCACGCCCGCATCAATTATATCCGAGCTTTGATCTGCCCAGAACAGCGGATTGTCCGATTTGATAAGCGAAATGGCGCTGTTCCGCCCGCCCAGTCCGCACGATACGGAAATGTACATCCAGTACGGGTGAGTATCACCCTCGACATAGATGACATCGGGCGCCCAGTAGGTGCCGTTACAGGTGGTGTTTGCATAATTTGAAGTTATAAAACTATAGGTCTTTGGCGAAAGCTGCTGTACGGTCTTATTTGTAAAATCGTACTTTTTCCAGTTTATAAGATCCTTTGACGTGAAAATAAGATGATGTGAAGAATACACATAGTACGTATCGTCATTATCAAATTTCACGATCGAGGGATCGTGCGCGCCGTTTGTGGTGGAATTTGAATCGGGCGGCGTGATTTTGGGCATCGTAACAATACTGTCCGTTACGGGCAGTACCCCTGCGGTATATTCCTTATCCGTAGTAACGACCGTCTTTATTTCATCGCCCGCACTAAAGCCCGAAAGCCTCGTATTAAGAGTTATATCAACACTTTGTCCGCTCTTAACGCTCTGCGTGTTTGACGTAAGGGAGGCTGCGCCTTTTACAAGCGAAACCTTTACCGATACGGTGTTTGCCGTATAGTTTTTAATGTTTGTTACCGATTTTACCGTTCCCGACTGCTCAGGCGAAACAGCGAAAATCCTTTCATCATCAAGGTAGTACTCCGTACTCAAAAGCTGACGGTTATATTTGTTGATATTTTCCTGCTCCTCATCAACATAGGTATCTCCCGCAAGCTCCGCTATCTCGGTCTTTGACAACGCCCTGTCGTATATAAGCAGATCGTCGACAAGTCCGTTATAATATGCGTCCGCGTCAAACTGCGACTTTCCTATATAGTAATTTGAGAATTTGCCTATGCTGCTCCATTTATAGCTTATGCCCTCTGTCGCTCCTACGCTTTTTCCGTTTATGTAAAATGTTGTTACCGTACCTGAACGTGAAATAACTACATTCTGCCATTCACCCGTTGAGAGCTTATCGTTTGCGTCGATTATCTGCTCCGTACCGTTCTTCATTGCAAATCTTGCGACAGAGCCGTTGCTTGCGGTAAAGAATGCATAATCACCCGCAGAGCCGTTTCCGAAATCAAAAACTCTTGCCCATGTTCCAAGCGTTTCCGGCTTTGTCCATACGCTTATCGTAAAATCTCCGCTTATCCGTGACATGGCGTCGCCTATTGACGAAACCGTTGCATACTGATTGTTACCGTTAAGTAAAAGCGCCTTTCCGTTTATTCCGTCAGCCAATGCCGCACCGCCAAAAAGCTCATACTCACTGCCGCCATCATCAAATGTCACACTTGCGACGGGCCCGGAGCTTGCCGCACTTGCGACAGGTAATATGCCAAATGACGTAAATGCTACGGCAAATGACAAAACTGCGCCGATAAGTCTTTTCCTCATAATTCTTTCTCTCCTTCTTTTATATTTTTATATCATAAAAATTCACATAATAAATCATTGTAATTATATCAGATAAAACGCCGCTTGTAAAGAAAAAAAATGTATAATTTGCATAATTTATACTGCAAATTTATACATTTTTTCGTTAAATAAGACAAAACTGTGTTTTGATTAGACAAAATTAGGGCATAAAACAGCGGTATGCCGACACGCATACCGTTTTATTCGGTATACATATCCGTTATAACTGTCATCCCAACTTTCCCGGCAAACCGCTTTATTGTCCTCATGCTGTTATGAACAGTCATCTGATTGTAATTATATCCTCAACATACCGGGCTATCAAGTATTTTTTTCTTGATTTTTCTTGATTTTCTGCATTTTTGCACGCGGTTTTTTGATTATTGAAGCTTATAAAGCATTGTGACAGCCTCGCTTCTTTTTACCTTACCGTTTGGCTGTATCGTATTATCCTCATAGCCGTTTACCGCACCCCGCTTTACAAGCCCCATAATATACGGTCTTGCCCATACGGGGATATCGTTACCGTCTGTAAAGCTTATATCAGCCGTTTCGGTATAATCAAGCATACGCCCCAGTACCGTCATAGCCTCGGCTCTTGTTACAGAGCCGTCACCGTCAAAGAAGAAGGTCTTCCCGTTATCGTTACTCTTTCCGTTCATTATACCCATACCGACTGCCGCCTTTACGGTATTTTGCGCCCAGGGAGGGATATCCGATACATCCGTAAAGTCAAGCTCCGTATCCCGATACTGTGAGGTATCGACTCCCCGATAATTACAAACGACAGCCGCAAACTCGTTCCTCGTCATGGGGTTATCGGGATAAAAATTCATTCTTCCGCCGTCATTTATGCCCTTTATTATGCCCCGTTCATACATTTTGTTGAGTATTTCCTCAGCCCAGTGTCCAACCGTGTCATAAAACGGGTTATAGCTTGGGTAATCGGCTATGGTTACGGGTATTTCAAGTCTGCAGTTACCCTTGCTTACTATGATCTTTCCCGTTTCGTTATGCGTCTGCGCCAATGTGAAATAACCGTCGCTGTTTATCGTACCGATATTCCCCTCCGTTGACCATTCAAAAAGAGTATCGTACTGATTAAGCTCGGCATCGCCGACATACGCCGCCGCCGCAAGATCAACGGACAGTTCTCCGTCAGCCTCGGTATATACAGACGTTATTTCCTTCCAGTCGGCACTGTTAAAAACCTTTATTCTTTCCGGTGTTTCATAAACCGAAAGCTCCCGTTCATATTTTGCATCACCGGATCTGATGCTGACGACCGTTTTACCCTCGCCCCTCAAGCAATAGTTATTACCGTCATATATATAGCTTGAAGTTCCGTTATTTACGATATCATATACCGTTTCGGGATTTTCTATCCTGTAGTTTGACGTATCGTAAACCGATTCGACCGCAAACCTTTCCTCAAAGCCCGAAAGGTATGCCGTATTCGACCTTGCCGATACGTTTATTATCCGGGGTATATCCGTCCGTTCCCTGTCATCACGGATAAACACAAAATTTGCAACCGACCTCGGGCTTCCGTCGGACGGTCTGTTCATAAGCATAAAATCGGAGCTTCCCGGAAATACCGCCCCTACGGAAGTCGAGCCGCCACCGTCAAAATTTATCGCGTCTACACAGCCAAGCTCTTCAAGCCGCTTTGCGACAGTCGTTATCTTTGCGCCGTAGCTGTAGCCCTTCTGCCTGCCGTCAATGGTATAGAGTATCAAAGAGCCGTCGTTCTTTACACCCACTGCGCTGCGGGGAGCTGCCGCGCCGTCGTTTATATCCCGCACCTCTCCGTTACTTATTATCCTGCCGCCCACTGAGCTTGCAAGGTATTCCACATCCGCCCATTTTTGATTATCGTTATCGGAAACATTATTCGTTATGTACAGTTCATCGCCTATGTTTGCTTCATTTAAAAGCGTATAGCACTCCTCTATGCCGCCCGTACCTATTACAAATACGACCTTGCCCTCGGGTATCGTCACATCGCCGCCGTATACGAATTTATCATCTACACGCAGGGTATAGTTACTGCCTATTTTAAGCTCGCCAGATACGGGAGTACATATTACAAACAGGTTTTCGCCGTTTGTATGCGTATTTTTTGCAAATTTGTCATTAAGCATAAAAATCGTCGTAAACCCGTTCTGATACCACTTGTTTATACAGTCGACTCCGACGCTTCTTTGCCCGTTTGACAAAGTGGTTTTTACATCAAACCAGTCAATGAACGCCGTCCCGTCGCTCCTTATTGCAACCGCGTCCTGTCCGAGATTTTCCGCAGATACGATCTCACCGCCGATTATGACATTGCCCATAGGAATACCTGTCGTAAACGAGAAATAATCCGCATTTATGCCCGCCATAGGACGCATACCGTTATCCTCCATATACGATACGGCGCCGTTTATGGTGCGCGTCCCCCACACGCTGCTCCCGTTTACGACTACAGGCTTTGCCATATCGTTGGGAGTATATTCGATATACGTTTCCGTCTGTTTACCCACCGACTCTGACATAAATGAGGTGTGATGAAAATACGTATACGCCCCCATATCCGTTGTCCACGAATCGCTTACCGTACCCAGTACGCTCGCATACGCCGATGCTCCCCAAAAAAAGAATACGGAAAATGCCGCCGTCAATATATATCTCGGTTTCAAAAATATCACTCCTAAAATTTCGTTTCAATATTATTATATATGCCGTACCTTAAAACCGTCAACAATTAAAAATTATGCTCCCACAAAGAGGAGCATAATTTTTATGACAGTAGGTTTACTATCTCAAGTACTATTATAACAACGCTTAACAGGCTCATAACGGTTGCCGTTGCAAGCTGCTTTTTCTTAAGAGCGGCAACGCCCGCTTCCAAAGCCTCAAAATCCTTCTTTATATTCTGCTGCGCGTTCTTGATTTCAAACATACGGTCATTGAGCTTTGAAACAAGAGTCATTCCCTGACGGACGTCCGATACATCGTCTGTAAGAGTATCTATCCTGCCCGTTATGTCCTTTAAATATATATCCGTATCGCTCTTTGCCTCTATCTGCTTTATTTCAATATCCCCAAGCTTTGACTCCATGGCGTTTAGCTTATCGGTAAGCTCGGACGGTGCGGACATTATCCCGTCAAGCTTCTGCTTTGCGCCCGTACCCATGTTTTTGATATGCTCCTTTGCGGATTTAGTACCGTAAGCTATGCTGTCCACGACAGCGTTTGCCTCATCAGCTTCAGCGTCCTGTCCGTTTTTATCAAAGACCGGTTCCTCACCGAAGCCATTCTCCGCAGAATTTTGAGACGCCGCCTTAAAATCGTTTACAAACTTTGCCGCCTTTTGCTTTACCTTATCAAGCACGCTTTTTATGTTTATCGTATCTCCCGACTGAGCGGCACCCTCCTCGGACACAGCCGCCGCCTCGGTATTTATATTGGCGTCAACGCTCTTTAAAAAATCCTCGTAATCCTTATCCGTACCCTCGTAATATGCGTCCTCGCCGTCATACGATTCAATGTTTATATCCTTGTTTTCCATACCGTATTCCCCGTTTTACTTAAATTTCTCAGTCCTCTGTTACCTCGAAAGCCTCATCTTCGGCATCGAACACCTCTGCCTCTGCCTCTACCTCTTCCTCATCCTTTGCAAGCTTTGCGCCGCATTTTGAACAGAAGGTCGACTCAATTCTGTTATAAACGCCGCAATATTGGCATTTCACAACTGCTCTTAAGTCTGTAAGCTCATCGTTAAGCTCCTCTATATCCTTATTGAGCCCGTCGATCTTTTCACACTGCTCACTTAATACCGGATCGTCCATATCGCCCTCAAGATAACGCTCATACAGCTCTTTTCCCATAAGCCTGTATATCTCGTCTATCTTATCGTTCGCCTCGTTTATTGAAAAACGTATCTTGGCGCGGGACACAACATTCTCGGTCTTTGATGCCGCCGTCTTTGACGCTTTTCCCATTTTGTCCAGCGCAATATCGGCATAACCCTTAAATTTATCAAAAATGTTATCGAAATTCATAAAATATTACCTCCATCTCCGAATAAATAATACTACCAAGCTATATTATATCATACAGTTTATGATTTTTCTACTATTATTTTAAAAATTTACTTTTTGTTTAAATTTTTCCATTATTATCATTGCCGTCCGCTCGGGCACATCGTCTGCGCCGATATTGATTTTATAATCGCAATCATCATAAAATTTCTGTCTGGATATAAATCTTTCCCTTATTTTATCAATACTCTGCCCCCGCATAAGCGGTCTTGTTTTTGCCGCCTCCTCAATTCTTTTTTCTATTACCTCAAAATCCGGCGACAGGTTGAATATTATCCCGTTTTCCCTGAGCCTTGAAATATTGTCCGGATCCGTGACCGCGCCGCCGCCCGTTGCTATTATTTTATTATCAAGCTTTGAAACCTTTTCTATAGCCGCCCTTTCAAGCGTTCTGAAATACAGTTCGCCGTATTTGTCAAATATTGCGTTTACGGTCATTCCTTCCCCGTCCTCTATGTACTTGTCCGTGTCGATAACTTCAAAGCCGCACAAGCCCCCGAGTATTTTTGCGACAGTCGTTTTCCCGGACGCCATAAACCCCGTCAATACTATATTCATACGCCAAATACCTCGCTTTTGATTTTTCTGACAAGCTCATCGCTTATGTGTGAGCCCGTAAACAATCCGTATGCAAGCGTACCCTGGTATATCAGCATATCGAGCCCGTTTACGGTCTTTGCGCCCCGCTTCTTTGCCTCCTCTAAAAACCGTGTTTGGGGCGGGTTGTATATCATATCCACGACCGCCGTATTTTCGTTTATAAAATCAATGTCCTTTATTTCCTCTATATCGTCCGTGGGAAGAATATCAAGCTGCGGAGCCATGCCTGCGGAGGTGGTATTTATAACAACGTCAAAATCCGTATCGCAAACCGCTGTTTCTATTCTTGCTCCCAGCTGCTCATATATCATATCCGCAATGCTTTCCGCCTTTTTATGAGTTCTGTTTAAAAGCGTTACTCTTTTTGGATTTTCTCTTACCATACGCATAAGCGTCGGCTTTACAACGCCGCCCGCACCCAGTATCAGAACATTTTTGCCGCAAACTTCAATATCCGCCGCCTTAAGCGCCATATAAAAGCCCTCGGAATCGGTATTGTAGCCCGTCAGTTTGCCGTCCCTGTTTACAACCGTGTTTACCGAGCCCAAAAGCCTTGCTTCGGGATCTGTTTCGTCAAGATATTTCATCACCGCCACCTTATGCGGCGCAGTAACGTTTATTCCGCAAATGGACAAAGCCCTTATCCCGTTTATTGCGTTTTCAAGCTCCGCACTCTTTACATTCCATGCGGAATATATATAATCGTTACCCAAAGCATTGGATATGTAATTGTGCAGCTTCGGCGAAAAGCTGTGCGAAATGGGATCGCCTATCACGCCAAGCTGCTTCGTCCTGCCGGTAATATTTAACATTTGTATTTTCCTCCAATGATAATGATTTGACAGCCTACGCTGTCATGATTTGGCTTCGCCATGATTTGATGCAGGCATCATGATTTCTCGCTCCGCTCCGTTTATCCTCAATGTGCGTCAGCACAATTCATGCACCGCAAGGTGTAATTCATGCCGCAAGGCAATTCACGCACCGCAAGGTGCAATTCATTTTCTCTATTATACAACATTTCGTTTCAATTTACAAGCACCGCGGCGATTGCTTTTGCAATATTTCTGCCTGCATTCAGCGCCTCCTCCAGTGTGTTTCCGTTACTTCCGACCTCCAGAATGAGGCTGCCCCTCGTCATATGCAGATTGAACCGCTCCGTTCTCAGATTTATCGGACGCATAAGACCGGGGTACATGATATTTGCCGCAGACTGTATTTTTGCCGCAAATTTCAAATTCTCACGCCAATCGGGATCATAAAGCCCCATACCGTCCGTACCCGAAACGAGCATTACCTGTGAAGTCGGGCTTTTGGCGCCCTCGCATACCACCCTGAGCTTTGTTCCGTCAGAGTACACAAATGCGTCCCTGTGCACATCAAGCACGACCTTCACATTCCTGTATGTATCCATATCCTTCTCCACAGTCCTTAAGGCTCTTGTATATGAGCCCTGATACGACGGGTAATCATGTACGGCTGTATCGTGATAGCAATGTATTCCGTAGCTCTCAAGCGTATCGCATATAACGTCGCCCACCGCAACCACGCTTTTTTGCGGATCGGTAGTCCGCTCCGACTCTCCCTCCATCTGATCGCCGTCGTAGCATTCTGTGGTATGCGTATGCATAACGAGCACAGATACATCATCGCCGCTCACCGAAAATGAAAGCTCCTCACCGCAAAGAGCCTCCGGATCCACGTTATAATCGGTCGCATTGTTGATGCTAAGCCCCACACCGCTGTTTATCATATCCTTTCCCGGAAGCTCCGTGCTGTCCCCGCCCGTCTCCGCTGCGTTGTCAGGCTCCTCTTCACCGTGATCTTCCCGTTCCCTTTTGTTACCCATAGCCTTATCAATTATGGTTTTGGGATCGTATATGTCAAAGCCCAGAAGCCTTTTTAAACCGCTTCTGATGTTTATTTTCCTGCCTTGTCCCACGCCTGCGTCTATCATATTATAGCACATATCCCCGTTTATGGGGTATTTTATATCGCTTTTTGCCCCGCTTATGCCTGTCGCCGCAATGATAACGGCAGAAGCAAGCGCCGTAACAAGCCGTTTTTTGGTTACCACTACCGCCCTGAACTTCATATTCTTGTCCTCTCCGTTGATTTTTCTGACTGTCTATACTATTCATATTTGAACAAATTCAGAATATTCTTTGAATTTTTAAAAAAAATGCTTGCATTATCAAAACTGCTGTGGTATAATTTCACCGTTATTACAGGTGGTCCTCTGCCATGCTCTAGGCACGAACGCCTTGAAGGAGGATATTAAAAATGAGCGTTAAAACAAATGAGATCCTTGAATCGATCACAAAGGATCAGTTAAGAACAGATTTACCCGAGCTTGTTGTAGGTAACAACGTAAAGGTTTATCAGAAGATCGTAGAGGGTAAGCGTACAAGAACTCAGATGTTTGAGGGTACGATTATCAAAGTCCAGGGCGGCGGAATTTCACAGACCTTCACAGTAAGAAGACTGTCTTACGGCGTTGGCGTTGAAAAGACATGGCCTGTAAACTCACCTAACATTGAAAAGATCGAGATTACAAGACTTGGTAAGGTTAGAAGAGCTAAGCTGTTCTATATCCGCGACAGAGTAGGTAAGGCTACAAAGGTTAAGGAAAGAATATAACCTGCCGTACAGGTTATGCAGAGGAGGCTGTTGCTTGTGCAACAGCTTTCTTGTTAGTAATCGGCTCAAGTGCGTTTTTAGTTTAGGAGGTATCGTATAATGGAAGATAATAATAAATCAGGCAGAAAAAAAGAGGAATTCAATCTTGCGCGTGAGATTTGGGAGTGGGTGTATACCCTTGCGATCGCCATTGCAATTGCATTTTTGATCAAGACCTTTCTGTTTGATATAGTAAGAGTTGACGGCAGCAGTATGTATCCCACGCTTGAAAACAACGACAGACTCATCGTTACGAAGCTTGGCTATACCCCCGAACAGGGCGATATCGTCATTCTCGACAGTCTGTATAAAAAACGTGAGGCATACTATTCACAGCTTGCAAGCGAAAAGGGCAAGGATGAGCTTACGTTTTTCGATAAGCTGCTTGACCGCCCAAAGCTTCCCGAAGCACTTAAAAAGGTATATTATGTAAAGAGGGTTATCGCAATGCCCGGTCAGACCGTCGATATAACTGCAGACGGCAAGGTGCTGGTTGACGGCGTTGAGCTGAACGAGGAATACGCAAACGGCGTAACGGCGTCTATTGATTCTTCCGTTTCATATCCGATAACGGTCGATGATGATTCCGTATTTGTTATGGGCGATAACAGAATGCACTCAAAGGACAGCCGCTCATCGGATCTTGGCTGTGTGCCGATAGAAGCACTTTTGGGAAAGGCGCGCGCACGTATATGGCCGCTTAATGCAATATCGGCAACAAAATAACGAAATCGGGGACTGTGCGGGGGTTGTCTTAATATAGTGAGGCAGCCCCGACCCAGTCCGTTTTTTATGGGAGATAGATATGCAGAATAATATACAATGGTATCCGGGGCATATGACAAAAACACGAAGGCTTATTGAAAAGAATTTAAAGCTTATCGACGTGGTTGTCGAGATCCTGGACGCGCGTGTGCCGCTGTCTGGAAGAAACCCGAATTTTGACGATATTATAAAGGGAAAGCCCAGACTTTTAGTC
>CACZPW010000020.1 GCA_902783115.1 uncultured Ruminococcus sp.
ATCATACGGGAAGCGTTTTTTTGTTTCTCTTGAAAAATTCAGACGGGGACAGACCTCCGCTGTGCTTGATAAAATTTTTATAAAACAGCGAGTAGTCGCCATATCCGCACATTATAGCAATATCGGAAAGCTTTTTACCGTCATAATGGAGCTTTAAGGCATAGGTGAACCGTATCATTTCAAGGTATTCCTTGATCGTCATATTTACCTCCTGCCTGAAAATATGACACATATAGTATTTATTCATATACAGACTGTCCGCAATCGTCTGTAATGAAAATTCCTCGGTAAAATGTGCGTTTAAATACTGCTTGATTTTTGAAATTTTTTGCGAGGATGCAGGCAAACTGTCGGTATCCGTGCCGTAAATATTACATATTGCGACAAGCGTTTGAGCAATGTATGTCTGCGCTAAAAGCTCCCATTCCGATTTCTTTTCACTCGTACATTCGGATAATTTTTGAAACAGCGTATCTATGCCGTATTTACGTACTATTTTTGAATCTATTTTATTATGCGAAAATGCGTTGTTTATCTTTGAAAAAACAGTGGGCGAGAGTGTTTTTAAAAATTCCTCATCAAACTGTACAAAGTGCCGTTCATACACCGAGTCCGAGCTGAAAATTATCGTATGCAGCTCATTTGGGCAGGTCAAAAACACATCACCCTCATTTGTGTCAAATTCTTGGTTTTCGATCACATATTTTGCACTGCCCTTCACAAAATACAGAATTTCATAGTATCTGTGCATGTGGAATGCAAAATTGACGGGCTTAAATAAATCGTAGCTGTACATATAATGCGGGCGCCTTAAAGAAATTATTGCCATATTTATATCTCCGTTGGTTGTATTTACTTTATATTATATCAAAAAAAGCAATATTTGCAATACTTTTCGCAATTAAAACAATGTGAAATTTAATAAAAATATGCTAAAATATCAATAAAGGAAGGAGAGATGCTCTGATGAAGAAAATTATTTCGGCGATTGTTTCGGTTATGCTGATCATGCAGATATCCGGAACAATGTATGTTACGGCCGATGATAGCGGCATAGGTGAAAAGTACACCGCACCCGAATCAACGACTGTTACATACAATATGAACCTTGACTGGAAATTCTACGATACAAAAACCACCGTGGATATCCAATCGGCAATGGCTACGGCAGATAAAAACGGCAAGAAATTTTATGATGTTGATTATGACGATTCGGATTGGGAAACCGTTTCTATACCTCACGGCATAGGCGGAGGCACGAATTCGTTTGCATCGGCGAACTATGATGCGGGCGGCGGCTACAGAAGCGTGCTTTTGTACAGAAAAACAATAACCGTACCCGAGGGCGATAAATTCATATTTGAGCTTGAAGGAATAAGACAGTCTGCATATGTATGGTGTAACGGTCAAAAGGTTGGCTATTATGAGGCGGGTATTACCGCAATGGGCTTTGATTTAACGGAATATGTAACCCCCGGCGATGAGGCTCTTATAGCTATCTGTAACGACGGTGCAACGGCGCGCGGCACAACCGGCAGGATCCCTTACGAAACAGTTCCCGGTGAGGAATGGGGCTCATCATACACGCCCGATAACTATAAGACTACCGTAGGTTCGGGCGCTCAGTATGTCTGGAACACAAAAGATTTTAACGAACCTCAAATCGGTCTTGTATATGACGCATATCTGCACGTTTCGGGCAAGGTTTATCAGACAAGGCCGCTTTACAATAACCTTAAAACAACGGGTAATTACATTTATGCAGATAATTTTGACATAAAGGCAAAAACGGCGACTATTACCGTTGATGCCGAGATAAGGAACGAAAGCGGCGCTGACGGAAGCTACATTCTTGAGGTAAACGTGGTTGATGGCGACGGTAACTTAAAATATACGTTTTCAAGCCCTGCCACACAGGTAGCGGCTGCAACCGATGCGGGAATAAAATTTGAAACGGCGGTGGAAAGCGATGTATATGACGCCGAAAATATTGAAACTCCGCAGGGGTTGACACAGGTCAACACAGTCGATGTAACACATATTATTGCGTCGTATAATGCGTCCGATATGCGTTTTTGGACAACGGACGATCCGTATTTATACACCGTATATACTGTTTTAAAGGACACAAACCAAAACGTAATCGACGTTCAGAAAAAGGATACGGGCTTCAGGAAAATAAGCTATAACAAGGATCAG
This sequence comes from uncultured Ruminococcus sp., assembly GCA_902783115.1. GTDB lineage: Bacteria > Bacillota > Clostridia > UBA1381 > UBA1381 > 12844. The sequence continues at coordinate 2,200 of CACZPW010000020.1, forward strand.
GGAATCCTTATAAACGATAAGGCTGTCTGGATGCCGGGCTATGCACAGCGTTCAACAAACGAATGGGCGGTGATCGGCGTAGCAACGGATTGGCTCCAGGACTATGATATGGCTTTGTTAAAGGAGAATAACTCTAACTTCATCCGTTGGATGCATGTAGCTCCAAAGCCGGCCGAAGTAAGATCGTCAGACCGTTACGGTGTTGCGGTTGTATGTCCGGCAGGTGATAAGGAGGGTACAGGTCTTACAGGTAGAAACTGGTCACAAAGAACAGAGGCAATGCGCGATGCTATGATATATTTCAGAAACAGCCCGTCGGTTGTATTCTGGGAGACAGGTAACTCATCTGTAGGCTCAAAGGCAAATGCTGATGACATGAAGAGAATTTATGATCTTGTTGACCCATACGGTATGAGATTTATCGGTGCAAGATCAACCACAGGTGCAGATCAGTTAAACTACGAAAATAACTATGCAGGTACGATGTATGGTGGTACATCTGATAAGGGTGCTATTGCCGCAATGAAGGCAAACGGAATTTACGGACCTATTATGGAAACAGAGTATGCCCGTAACGAGGCACCGAGACGAGTTTGGGACAGATATTCACCGCCTGACTTTGACTATGTAAATAAGTTCATTTCAAAGGGCGGAAAGTCCGACGGCTACGACGTATGGAACGAAACCTCCGAGGATAATGCAATAAATGTGCTAAAGGAATATAACGATTACTATTCAAACCGTGCAGGTTCAGGCAGCAGCATTTACAGCGCCGCTGCTATGATGGTATGGTCGGATTCGAATATGCACACGAGAAATACGGGAACGGAAAACTGCCGTACATCGGGAAGAGTCGATCCCGTAAGACAGACAAAGGAGTCATTCTATACAACTAAGGCGGCGCAGGCGACCGATGCGCAAATTCATATCGTAGGGCATTGGTCATATCCTGAGCTTGGTGATGATACATATAACTATTACGGAACAAATCAGGTAGAGATTGACGGCTCACATTCATATGAATTGTATGATACAACAAAGAAATATAAGCGTGATCCGTATAATAAGACTGTATATGTTGTAGGCTCTGTTGCAGTTTCAAAGGTTGAGTTATACAGACTTGACGGCGATACTGAAACGCTTATCGGAACAGATACAGCTCCTTCAAACAGCTTTATTTACCGGTTTGACAATATCGACATAACAAAGGGCGACGGAGTTATTGCAAAGGCATATAACGGCAGAGATGAGCTTGTTGCAACGGACAGGATAGACAGGACTTACGATGCGGTATCGTTAAGGCTTACACCGCATACGGCTGTCAAGGAAGATGATGAAGGTACGGTTACGACCGACTGGAGAGCAGACGGTGCGGATATTGCATATGTTGATGTTGAGGTAATAGACAAGAACGGTAATGTTTGTGCATTGAATTATGATAAGATCAACTTCACATATTCAGGCGAAGGTCAGTATCTTGGCGGATATAACAGCGGATCGGGTGCAAGCTGCTATCAGAACACAACTGCAACCGCAGGACTTTCAAACTACTTCGGCGGCGATAAGTCAGGTACATCAACAATAGGCAAGAACTATGTATACGCAGAGAACGGTACGAACAGGATATTTATCCGTTCAACAAGAAACGCGGGCACATTTACATTATCTGCATCAATGGACGGTATTCCCGCAGTTTCAACAACGATCACATCTGAGCCTGTAGAGGTATCGGGCGGATTGACACTTGCAATGCCATCAGTATTGGCACCGGGTGCAAAGGAAGCACCTGTAACGGTTAATGTTCCGGCAATGAAGCCGTTAATGTTAAAGAAGGGCATAATCAACTGGGCAAATGTAAAGACAGTTGAAACAGTAGACGATACTGTATACTATAGCGTTACAGTAAACGGCGAGCCACTTTCAACAACAGGAAAAACATACTTAGGTACAATGGATACATTATTCGGGCCTATGGTAGATATCTTAAAGGCTGTACAGGAAGCCGGAGATACAAGCTTTAGCTATGTATATGACGATTCGGGAAGCAGTGCAACTTTGACGGTTACACAGGGCGATAATGTTCATAAGTATATTGAGAATATCAACCAGATGTATACAAACGATGTGCCTGATGAGTGTGTTGACTATCCGAGAATTACAAACGGCGTATTTATAGCCAATATTGAGAAGATGTTATCAGCTTTGGGTATCTCATATTCAAAGAATACAGCGGATCAGGTTGTAAATATTACGGTAGCACAGTAAGGAGGGCACTGAAATGAAAAAATTAGTATCTTTAATTATAACAGGCGCACTCCTTGTAACGAGTGCGGGATTGACAGCCTTTGCAGATTACACAGCGTCAAGCTACGATATTGTAGATCAGAATTTGACATTTGATAACGGTACAGGTACAGGCATTGACGGCACAAATGCAGTGGTTGTCGGCACAGATTTAACCAGACTTTCAACGACAAGTCTTGATACAACAAAGGAGTTTTTCTTATCATTCGACTTTAATTTTACCAATGCAAGCGGATATATTGAAACTCCGATGTATAAGAATGCCTCAACTACAAATGTGAATAAGGTAGGTTTAACCCTCAGATATACAAACGGACAGCTTACAACCGATACAGGCAGTTCATCAAAGCAGCAGCTTGGTGCATTGACAGTGGGCGAGTGGTATTCATTTGAGGCAGAGGGTAAAACAGGACAGGGTACCCAGTATACAACAGGCAGACTGTATAAGCATGTAGACGGAGCTAAAACTCTTGTCCAGGAAACAAAGAACCTGAGCTTCAGAAACATCTCATCAGAGAACAGATCATTTAACGGTATTGGCGCACAAAATGCTACAATTGATAATATAAAGCTTATTGCGCTCAAGCCCGATACTCTTACATTATCCTCATTAGCTGATGAAATGAACGCAGGTTCAGACAACGCATTTAGCTATACAATGACCCGTCAGGGTGTTGACTATACAAAGTATCCTGTTACATGGTCTGTATATGATGCGGGAAATGAAAACCCTGTTACTGATAATGTAACGATTTCAACAGGCGGCATATTATCTGCTGATATAAGCGCACCGTCACAGACTGTAACAGTTCGTGCAACAGTTACTTTTGGCACTAAAACATTAGTCGGGACTAAGCAGGTTAAAATTAACGCAGTTGAAACAGGCGATGAGAAATTTGACACTATCAATGTTACAGGTCCTGCAACTGTTAAAGCAGGTACAAGTGCGACATACTCATATACCGCTACAAAGGACGGTGTTGATGTAACCAATACTTTAACATCTGATGATGTTGTATGGGCAGTATATGATGAGAGTGGAATAAACAAAAACGATAATAAGTTTATGACTGTTTCAGACGGTGTTTTAACGGTTAATGATAGTGTAATTCCTCAGAATATCACACTAAAGGCAATGTCAAAGAGCGGCATGATTTCAACAGGAACACCTGTAGCAATCGCATGGTCAGAAAACCAGAAGGAATCCGTAATTGTGTATGATGCGGGTGAAACGGCTCAGACAAATGCAGTACTTACACCGTCATGGGACGGCTCAAGCGCATTGTCTACAACTGATGAAATTGCATATTCATTCGGAAACCAGAGTGAATACACTATCACTGAGGTTGATATTAAGTTTGACGGCGTTGAAGGTCACGGACTTACATTGCGTGACGGTGGCGGTAATGAAAACCCGAACATCAGAGCGCACAGTGGAAATATTGCACAGCAGACAGGCGGAAGTAAGTGGGATACAGTTATTGCCGGTGCAGATTTTGACGCATGGTATCATATAGAATTTGTATATCTTGGCGGAAGTATTTCAGGCTATAATATATACAAATATGATGATAACGGCAATAAGAGTCTTATAAAGACTATGGCAAACTGTAACAGAAGAAATGATAAGGCTTACGGTAAGATCACCTTTACAGCAGGTCTTATGATTGATAACCTTAAAATTTCAAAGGTTATAGCCGATGCAATATCCGTAGCTGCACCGAGTAACTATATGTCAGCCGGCGCAGAGGCCCAATTTGAGGTAACTGCATCAAGAAGCGGTCTTGCACTTGGCGGTGCATATTCAGACTTTACATGGTCAGTGCTTGACAGCGACGGTTTGGTGATATTAGACGATGATATTACAATAAACAATAACGGACTTGTAACAACATCTGCAATGGCAAAACCACAGACTATAACAGTCAGAGCAAAAACAAGCACAGGTATAGAATCAAGTGCAAATATTACTATCCAGTCGTCCGATACATTTAAAATCAACAATCTCGGTATCAGTGAGGACGGTACAAGGCTATTAAAGATTTACGGAGAAAAGAACTTCTACTATAACGATGATGTGGTATTCATTGTTGCCATCAAGTCATCCGACGGTGTATTGAAGGGCGTATGCACGGTTTCAACCTTCGGGGACAGGATCGCGCTTGGCGATTTTGAGCTGTCAACGGATTATGAGCTGCCCTACGGCTTTGATCCGCAAGAAGACATTATTGAAACGATGGTCTGGACAACCTTGAAATAGTTATTTCTACCGGTATTATTAAAGGATCGGCGATTTTTGCCGGTCCTTTTAAAATTTCAAAAGCGTTGTAAAATGTTTGAAACAATATTGACACTAATAATTTTATGCTATAATATTGTAAAAATCGCAAAAGAGTGGTATAATTTCTGTATATAAGTGTATGGAGGTATAATAGCTATGAAGGATGAGGAGTTATTTGAAAAATTATCGTATACAAGGAAAAATGTCTACGATGTGATATCGAAAAAAGAAAAAAGCGAGATGCTTGACCTGTGCGATGAATACCGTGAATTTCTTGATATGGGTAAAACCGAGCGTGAATGTGTAGATTTGGCTGTTAAAATGGCTAAAAAGGCAGGCTTTAAGCCGCTTGATGATTTTAAAACGCTAAAAGCCGGTGATAAGGTATACAGAATAAACAGGGGCAAAAATATATTTATGGCTATAATCGGCACCGAGGATATAGAAAACGGACTTAATATCTGCGGCGCACACATTGATTCGCCGCGCCTTGACCTAAAGCAAAATCCGCTGTATGAGCAGGACGGTATGGCGCTTTTTAAAACGCATTATTACGGCGGTATTAAGAAATATCAGTGGACGGCACTGCCGCTTTCAATGCATGGAGTAATATTTACAAAGACGGGCGAAAAGGTGGTTATAAACATAGGCGAAAAGCCCGATGATCCCGTATTTTGCATAACCGATCTTCTGCCGCACCTTGCACAGAGCCAGATGACGAAAAAAATGAGCGAAGGCGTGGCAGGTGAAAATCTGAACATACTTATCGGCGGTATGCCTACGGGAAAAGACGTTAAGGAACGGATAAAGTTTGGCATATTAAAGCTGTTAAACGAAAAATACGGAATATGCGAACCTGACTTTTTAAATGCAGAGATAGAAATAGTACCGGCGTTTGCGGCAAGAGATGTAGGGCTTGACAGAAGCTTTGTCGGCGCATACGGCCAGGACGACAGAGTTTGTGCCTTTACTACCTTAAAAGGGATAATAGATACCAAAAAACCGAAAAAGACTGCGGTTGCGATCTTGGTTGACAAGGAAGAAATCGGCTCATTCGGAAATACGGGTATGAAAAGCGCATTTTTTGAAATGAGTGTTGCGGAGCTTATCGAAAAAATAAAGGGCAGCTGTGATATGACGGTATATAACAGGGTGATGTCAAACTCGGCTTGCCTTTCCTCGGACGTTAATGCGGCTGTTGATCCTACATACGAAAGCGTATATGAGAAAAATAATTCGGCCTATGCCGGATGCGGAATGTGTATTGTAAAATACACCGGCGCAAGAGGTAAATCCTCATCCTCGGACGCTAATGCAGAGTTTATGTATAAGGTCGAAAAAATCATGGACGATAATAACGTCGTATGGCAGTCGGGCGAGCTTGGCAAGGTTGACGAGGGCGGCGGCGGAACGATCGCACAGTACGTTGCAAATCTGAATATGGACGTTGTTGACTGCGGAGTTCCGGTACTGTCGATGCATGCGCCGTTTGAGGTTACGGCAAAAACCGATGTTTATATGGCATACAGGGCATATAAGGCATTTTACAAGGACAGATAATAAGGAGGCGTGAAGTGGGATTTATAGTTTTTCTGATATTGTTTCCGTTTCTGACAGCTTCAATTCTTGCTGTGACGAAAAACAACAGGGTAAGAAAGGCTGTGGTTTATAGCTGTAGCGCCGTTATTGTCTGTACGGCGGCGGTATTTGCCCTTACCGCTTTTGTTAAGGGGCTTGATGCCGGTGTAAGGTATCTTGGCGCAAATCATTATGTACATATCATCGACACACTAATGCTCATTGTAGAAATTCTTTTGATGCTCCTGATAGTGTGTTTAAGTATCAAATACAGAAAATACCATGCCGGACTCTTGTCCGTTGCAGGTACCGTTATCATAGCGTGGCTTGAGATTACGGGGAGAGCGGTATCGGAGCAAAATCATATTTACTGCGACAAGCTCTCGGTTATAATGTGCCTTATTATAGCAATAGTAGGCTCGCTTATCTGTATTTATGCGGTCGGATATATGGTAGATTATCATAAGCACCACAAGGAATTTAAGGACAGGCGCACATTCTTTTTCCCGATGCTATTTGTATTTTTGGGTGCAATGTTCGGGCTGGTGGTATCGTCAAATCTTATATGGATATACTTCTTCTGGGAAATAACGAGTATTTCCTCATTCCTGCTGATAGGCTATACAAGGACAAAGGAGGCTGTGGACAATTCGTTTTGCGCACTGTGGATGAATCTGCTCGGAGGACTCGGTTTTGCCGTTGCGATAGCGTATTGTGCAACGGTGCTTGAAATCACAACTCTTCAACAGCTTGTATATCACCCGGTCGGACTTGCAATACTTTTGCCGGTTTCGCTTCTGGCGTTTGCCGCGCTTACAAAATCGGCACAGCTTCCGTTTTCAAAGTGGCTTTTGGGCGCAATGGTAGCGCCTACGCCTACGTCCGCACTGTTACACAGCGCAACGATGGTAAAAGCGGGAGTGTATCTTTTGATAAGGCTTGCGCCCGCTATGTGCGGAACGATCGCAGGAACGATGGTATCGCTTATAGGCGGATTTACCTTCCTTGTAACGTCGATGCTTGCAATAACCGTAAGCGACGGTAAAAAGGTGCTTGCATATTCCACCATATCGAATTTAGGTCTTATCACGGCATGTGCGGGAGTCGGGACTACGGAAACGGTATGGGCGGGAATATTGCTTATATTATTCCATGCCGTTTCAAAATCAATGATGTTCCAGGCCGTGGGAGCTGTTGAGAATGCGACGGGAAGCCGCGATATTGAGGATATGCACGGACTTATAGTAAGATTGCCGTTCCTTGCGTTTGTTATGATAATAGGCATTGCGGGAATGTTTCTTGCTCCGTTTGGAATGCTCATATCAAAATGGGCGGCATTAAAGGCGTTCGTTGATGCAAAGAATATCCTGCTTGTGCTGTTCCTTGCGTTCGGAAGCGCCGCGACAATGCTTTACTGGACAAAATGGCTGTCAAAAATCCTTGCCTGCAAGGCGCAGACAAGGCTGAGACGAAACACCACATCAATGGGACAGTGGCTTTCGTTGGCATCTCATGCCGCAATGATGATAATGCTTTGTATACTGTTGCCGCTTATTTCAATAAAGCTTGTCGAACCGCTTTTGGCACAGCTTTATAACATTGAGCACGTTTCGGTGCTTGCACCCGAGGATATGGTAATAATGGTGGTGCTGCTGCTGCTTATATTTGTTATTCCGATGGTATCGAGGATAATAGTAAAGCGTATGACCTTCAAGCCGAATATGGAATATATGTCGGGCATCAATCAAGGCGATAACAGGCATTTTACGGACTCGTTCAACCAACCCAAGCTTATGTTTTTGTCCAACTGGTACATGGAGGACTATTTCGGTGAGAAAAAGATTTGGAAGCTTTCCGTTGCAATAGCGGCGGCTATTATTGTTGCCTGTATGGGCTTGATTATAGGCAGTATGGGAGGTGTTATGTAATGCTCAGAACTGTTTTGGGAATAGCTTTGTACATAATATTTGCACCGTTTGTCGGCGGTCTGCTCTCGGGTCTTGACAGGAAAATAACCGCAAGAATGCAGGGGAGGATAGGACCTCCGATCCTTCAGCCGTTCTATGATGTCAGGAAGCTTATAAACAAGGATATTTTGCTTATAAACAATATGCAGTATCTTTTTGCATGGTGCTTTGTCATATTTGTAATATTTACGGGAGCGTTGTTTTTCGGCGGCTTTAATATATTGCTTGTGTTCTTTGTGCTTACGACTGCCGCGATGTTTTTCGTGCTTGAGGCAACGACGACAAATTCGCCGTATTCGGTTATGGGAGCCAACAGGGAAATGATACAAATGCTTTCATACGAGCCTATGGTTTTACTGACTGCTGTTGGCTTCTATGTTGCGACGGCGTTTACGACAGGTAACGGAGCCGGTACATTTTCAGTGGCGCAGATAATTTCAGATTCGGATATACCCAACATCACGGTACTGCCGGGCGTATTTTTCGGGTTTGTATTTATCCTTACGATAAAATTCAGAAAATCACCGTTTGATCTGTCGATGTCGCATCACGCGCATCAGGAAATGGTCAAGGGTATAACAACCGAGCTTTCGGGAGGCATGATGGCGATAATAGAGGTATCGCACTGGTATGAAAATGTTTTCCTGTTGGGTGTTGTGGCACTGTTTTTGCTTTGCAACAAGTGGTGGAGTATTCTGCTTGCAATAGCGGTTTGCGCTATAACCTATTTTTTGGAGATACTCATAGACAATACAAGCGCGCGTGTGAAGTGGGAGAATATGTTTAAGCATTCATGGATAGTTACACTAATATGCGGTGTGGTAAACATATTCATTTTACAAATGCTGTCATAAGGAGGTAAATACAGTGGCAAAAGTAGCAAAATCGCCGTGGCTTATCCATTATGACGGCTCAAGCTGTAACGGCTGTGATATAGAGGTTTTGGCATGCCTTACTCCTGTTTATGATGTGGAGAGGTTTGGCGTGATAAATACGGGTAATCCAAAGCACGCAGATATTTTTCTTATAACCGGCGGTATCAATTCACAGAACAAAACGGTGGTTGAACAGATATATTCGCAGATGCCCGAGCCGAAGGTCGTATGTGCGGTGGGTATATGCGCCTGTAACGGCGGAGTGTTCAAGGATTGCTATAACATAATCGGTGGAGTTGACAAGGTACTGCCGGTGGACGTATATATTCCCGGTTGCGCGGCAAGACCCGATGCGATAATAG
>CACZPW010000021.1 GCA_902783115.1 uncultured Ruminococcus sp.
CTTCTGTGCGTCATATGTCCCGAACTCACAGCTTATTTTATTACTGCCCGGAGTATAGAAAATCACGCTCATACCCGAATTTTTATCTGAAAAATTCTTTGCCGACTCCACCAGCTCTTTGTAATCCCATGCGTTTGGTACAGTGCGGTCTCTGTATTCACCCGCACCTATAAAACGCATATCCGAGCTTATTACGGATACATTTTTAAAATACTCGTCCATGGTCTGTGCAAAATTACCAAGTCTGTCGTTACAAATGTCAACTACTGTGCTTTTTACAATACTGTGCGAAACAAAAAACTCTGCCATGCCAAATACAATTATCATCGGGAATGCAATGATAAATGCACGCAAATACAATTTATATGTACTTGACCTGTTTTTCAAAAGCTTAAATAATGACCATTTCATAACGACCAAACCCTTCTTGACCTAAAAGCTGTACGGCTATTTTATGCCCGCGACACCCCCACCTGCCGCCATTTACGGCGACAGGTGGGTTATCTGCTAAGTCCTTTAGTATTACCTCTTGATTGAGTTTTTGTTACTTTAATTTATTTATTACATCCTGCGCACGCTTTGTTCCTGTCTTATAAAAGTTCAGAACATCATAGATACCGTGACTCTTTATATATTCGATAACACTGTCCCACTCAGACATTGGCTTTGTTCCCATTATAAAGTTTGACATCTGCTCATTTACATACTTTAACAGAGGTGTACTTATGGTATTGAGATATTTGTCATACTCCTCATCCGTATATATAACCTTTGGTGCCAACGGCATATCGTAGCGTTCACTTTCCTCAAATGCTTCCCTTTGTTCCTCCGACATCATTTCAAAAGTCGGCTCGCCGTTTACAACAATTCGTGTACCCGATGATCCCACACCAAATTCCTTTATATAATCAGCAAGGCTTGGGTATTTGCTGAAATCCTTTGTTCCGTCCGGCAAGGTGGTATATGTAACTCCTTCCTCACCCCAGGTCGCAATCTCCTTACCCTCCTCTGAGTATAAATAGTCGATAAACTTCGCCGCGGCATCAAGATGCTTTGTCTTTGAATATACACCTATACTCTGTCCATTGAACATAGTATTTAAGGTTTGTGCCTTGCCGTTTGCACCCATAGCAATTGGCGGCATATATGCCATAGTATAGTCAGGGTTTTGCCCCCTCAACATATTATTGAAGAAATCAATTCTTACCATATAGTCTATAGTTATAAAGCTCTGTTCTGTTGAGAGCATACTCTGCCATTCCTCTGTTGAGAGGGTAAGGAAATCAGGCGGAATAAGTCCCTCTGTGTAAAGCCTTTTCATAAACTCCGTTGCTTCTTTGTATGATGGGTCAAGAGGCCCGAATTTCCATTCTTTTTCATCAAAATCATAATAGTAATCTCTGCCCGTTCCCCACTGTGTAAAGAAAAGCGACATTCTCGACGCATATGATCTCATGCACAGCGGATATGACGACGGATACAGCTCCTTTAGCTTCTTTAAAACCTGATAAAGCTCCTCCTCATTTGTCGGAACCTTTAAATTGTGTTTGTCAAATATATCTTTTCTGTAGAGCCAGCCCATTTTTGCATCGGTAGCATAGCCATTTGTAGGCGGAAGATATGCCTCCTCATCTCCTGATATAAACTGTCCGTACATATCCGGATTTTCCTTTATAAATTTGTCAAGATTAGGCGCCTTCTTTGCAATCTCCGAAACAGGCACAAGCGCACCCTGCATACCGTACTTGTCAGCCTGGAAATTACTCATTGCAATAATATCCGGTGCTTCACCTGATGCAATTATAACTCCAAGCTTATCCTCGTAGCTGCTCTGCGGAACAGCAGTTATATTTAATTTAATGCCCGTTTCCTCCTGCAGCTTGTCCCATATCCACCAGTTATCCTGATAGCTGTATGTATTATGCGACAGTACCATAATATTAAGCTCATCATCAGACGCCTTCTTTGAAACGCCGTCCGAGCAACCTGCCGTAACAAATAACGAACAAACAGCCAGCGCTCCTGCCAATAGTCTTCTTTTCATAATAAAACCCTCCAAACTTTTTTGTTGTGTATATTTAAATTTAATAATACCTTGTTTAACCTTTTACTCCACCTATCATTACACCCTTTACAAAATACTTTTGTACAAACGGATATACGCATAGTATTGGAAGAACGGAGAAGAATATAGTCGCATATTTTATTGTTTCGGGGAGAGTGGATACATCGCTTGTCGAATTAGACATCTTTGTATCACCCGAAATGATTATCTGCCTTAAAACCACCTGCAACGGATACTTTGCCTTATCGTCCAAAAGCAGGAACGGCCACAAAAACGAATTCCAGATACCCACCGCATAAAACAGCACCATAGTTGATATTACCGCCTTTGAACACGGAACGATTATCGAGAAAAACACCCTTAAATCATTCGCTCCGTCAATGAATGCCGATTCTTCAAGCTCCTTGGGCAAACCGTCAAAAAACGACCGCATTACTATAAGATTATAGGTTGAAACCGCACCCATAAGCAAAAACGACCACATCGAATTTAACAATCCGCACCACTTGATAACGAGATATGTAGGAATCATTCCGCCGCCGAAGAACATTGTAAATACAAACATCTTATTAAAGAATTTTCTGAAAATCAGCCTTTTGTTTGAGAGCGCATACGCTCCCAAAGCCGTAACCGCAACGGATAATGCCGTACCGACCACAACATACAGGATTGTATTTGCATATCCCTTTATAATATTTGAATTTTTAAGAACCTCCTTATACGAATCCAGGCAAAAGCCCTTTGGCCAAAGCACCACATTCCCTTTCATAACCTCTATAGGATCACTTATCGAAACAGAAAAAATATAGAGCAAGGGATATACCGATACTACGATTGTCAA
>CACZPW010000022.1 GCA_902783115.1 uncultured Ruminococcus sp.
GCAACTGCGCCCATACGCGCCGCAACATCGGGAAAACATTCGCCGCCGTGACCGTAATTGTTCACTTCAACGTCCGTATAGCCGTTGTTCCTTAAAATCGTATTGAGCCGCGCAGGATAGCTTGACGCTCCGTAATCGGCTGTATGATGCCCGTATAAGCCCATTCCCTCCGTTACGGAATCTCCGACGCAATTTATTACGGTTTTTTTATTCATAATGCGTCACCCGTCCTTTTTAAAAGCACAACATTTCCGAAAAATTCCTTGCTTTCGTCTATCACCGCATCGCCGTTTATTGAAACTGCCGCATCATAAAGCGATTTTTCGATCTTCCAGCTGCCGTCAAGCGGTACCGACAGCTTGTCGGGACTCTCAAACGTATGATATACCAACAGCGCCCTATCGCCCGAGGAGGCATATCTTATGCTTGCCTGCGTACCCTTCGGGTATCTGAAATTTATAACCTGCTCCGTCCTTATTATCTCGCTTTTACCGTGACGGATAATGTCGGAAACCTCATCATACATTTCTTCGGCTCTGTAAATCTCGTCTATCTGCCAATCATTAAGTCCCACGATATCGCCCGACCAGCAGAGTCTTCCCAAAAAGCCCGCCGCTATGATATATGCAAACCTTTTAAGGCTGAAATTCGGTCTTAACGTACACCATACCTGGCTTTGACACGGCGGTATCAGATACTGCAGATTTGCCGCAATTATCGGCGCGTCGACCGATACGTGAGCGTCGGAGAACGAGCTCATCGCCGTCAATGCCATAAATGACGGCTCCAGCCTCATACCGCCCGACGAACAGTTTTCGATAATTATTCCGGGTATCTGCGCCTTGATTTTGGCAATGAATTTATGCACCGCCAAAATATGCTGTCTTAAGCCCTCGCCACCGCTCTCGAAACCGTCACATTCCGCGCCGGTGCTTGCGTTATAGTCGATTTTTAAGTAGCCAAACCCGTTATCCTTTAAAAATTTTATTACCTTTTCTTCAAGCAAAGCCGCCGTATCGGGGTTTTTGATATCCCAGAAGCTTTCCTTCCTTGCCTGACCTACGCTGCCGACGATCACGCTGCCCTTATGCTTTAAGTGCATATCGTCGTATTCGGGCGCAAAGTATTTTGAGCCCTTGCCCGTACATTCAAACTCCATCCATATTCCCGGTACAAAGCCGAGCTTCTTTACATCGTCGGCATACGCCTTTAAGCCGTCCGGGAAGGTGTCGCGCCTTTCCTCCCAATCGCCTATGGTGCCATCGTACCAGCCGGCGTCCATAACGAAGTATCTGAGCCTTGATTTTGAAAGTCTTTTTGCGATAGCCAAATTCTTTTCGTGCGACGTCTTGCCCCAGTGCGTACACCATTCGTTAAACATCACCGGCATACCTTCCTCGCCGTATGATATAACATCCTTATCACGCATTTTAAGGAACACGTCGCAAAGGTCGGATATATTGCCGTGTACTGCGGCAATAAGCGTTTTCGGTGCGGTAAAGCTCTCGCCGTTTTCAACTGTTTTTGACCAGTTACCGTAATCTGCATCGCCCAAGCCGCCCGATAAGGACAGCTTCCAGCCCACTCTTGATAATTCCGTCTGCCATGTGCCCTCGCAGTAATGCTCCATTCCCCATATGACCTCTGCCGCTTTATCCTCAAGGGCCACCAACGGAAAATAGTTTTCGGTCGGGCGTGAGCCGATAGTGCCAAATTTACAGTTTTTGTAATTTGAGCCCCAGCCCTTGCCGATATTAAGCTCGGGAAGGGTGTATTCACAATGCGCGCCCTCCGTTCCCCAGCCAGATTTAAACACATGGACTCTTAAATCATGCGATCCGTCATCATTCATATACGGGCTTAAATTATCAAGGCTTGCGCCCTCAAACATTTCAAGCGTTACCTCTTTTCCCGTATTGTTTTTAAAGGTCGAAACTACCTCAAAGCCGTCCTCACCTTTGTAATTTGTAAGAGTGTGTACGACCTCATACCCTTCATCGGATACGACAAGCGTTTCTATTACGGTTTTATCCTCCGTCCGCTTTATTGTCTGATCCTTAAAGCGCATATCGGTATACGATTCCGTTAATTTGCGGCAATTTGAATACGCCGACCTTGAATGGTGTGAAAGGTGTAAATGGAAAAGCGCACCCTCAAACCAGTCATAATTATCGTCAAAATCGCCGCTGTAGCATAACGTTTCAAATCTCTCGTCGGTCTGCTTTTTTGCACCGTCGGGCAAAAGATTTAAAAATACCCTGCCGCTTTTCTTTGAGATTATATATCTTACAAGCGTATCTGCAAATTTATAATCCTTATAAACGTAATCCATTACTTGCTCCAATCAAACAGTATCTTAAAACATTCCTCGCCTGCTTTAGCCTTATATTCAAACGCTTCCTTTGCCTTTGATACGCCCCATACCTCATACGGAAGCTTTTGGGTATCAAACTTGCCCTCGGATATCCACTGTAAAACCTGCTCCTTACAGCCCGCCGCAAGCGCACAGGTCATTGTGATAGTGGCATTCTTTACAAACCATCTGTGGTAGTGGCCAAAGATTATCCTGTCGGGATAATCGCCCTGTAAGTGGATATGCGCCGGGGTATCGTCAGCCTCCCAGCCGCCGTCCTTGATTATTCTGTGAAGCGTTCCCACAACCTCCGGATTTCCGCTGCATTCCATTACCTGATCCGCCATTTTACCGTTTGTTGCGTCGTATATTACCTTTTCCGCTTCCTCGGGCGAGCATACGATATCTGCGTAATGAGCCGCAATGCTGCGCCTGAATGCGTTTTTATCGACCGCTATGACCTGCAAAGACGGCTCTAAAATTTTAAGCTCCTGTATGGCAGAAATACCGACCATTCCCGCACCTATAACGACTATCGTTTCTTTCGGTCTTAACGTAAGGCGGCGTATGCCCTTTAATGGCACGCACGCAAGGTATGCCAA
>CACZPW010000023.1 GCA_902783115.1 uncultured Ruminococcus sp.
ACAGGCCTCCCGGACTGTCCGTGTTTACACACAACACCAATCGCATACAGACGCGGCCGTAGGGGCGGCACACTAAACCGGAATTTATTATAGCATAAAATTAACGGGCGGCTCAATGTGCCGCCCGTTCAAATTTATGTCCCTTTAGAATAATTTACCCAACAGCTTTTGTGAGCGTTCGATGAATTTTGTCATCTGCTCGCCCGTCATGGGCGCGTTTGAAATTTTTGCAAGGTCGTAGATATGCTCTATCGCAAGCGTTTTATCATCGTCGGCCAGGGTGTCGATTTTCTGTATAAGCTCATTATTTGAGTTTATAACAAGCGTAAATTCGTCATGGAACATATTTGCCATATACGACATCTGCTGTCCCATGGATTTATACATCTCCTGCATTCGTCTTGACTGCTCGGATAAAAGTATCAGCGCGGGTATCCCGGCATTTTTAAGCCCCCGTACCTCAAACTTTAAGTTTTCGTCGTTTAACGTGTTTTTAAACAACTCTACAAGCGCCTTATCCTTATCCGTTTCGTCCTTCTTTTCGTCGCTTACCGCATCTGAGATCGACGAGTCGATCCTCTCAAATTTCACACCGTCAAGCTTTGTTTCCAAAAACGATATAAAATGCGTATCCATTACCGACGGCATTATAAGCGCATTCTGCCCCTGCTCCTTGAACATATTTATATACTGAGCCTGAACTTTTGTGTCACTTACATAATAGACAGTTTTTGTGTCCCCTTCAAGATAATTATCAAGTGTGATATACTTATCGTTTATATCCTTGTAGATAATTATATCCTTTACTCTTTCGTAGAATTTTTCGTCTCTTAAGCAGCCGTATTTTATAAATATATCGATATCGCCCCAATATTTCTCATACGCCTCCTTATCGTCCTTGTAGATGCTCTTCAACTTATCGGAAACCTTTTTTGTGATATGGTTTGAGATTTTCTGCACATATCCGTCATTTTGCAAAAAGCTTCTCGATACGTTGAGCGGAAGGTCGGGGCAGTCAACGACGCCCTTTAGCAAAAGCAGGAATTCCGGGATAACCTCTTTTACGTTATCCGCAACGAACACCTGATTATTGAACAGCTTTACCTGTCCCTCGGTACCCGCAAATTCGTGGTTTAACTTGGGGAAGTAGAGTATACCTTTTAAGTTGAACGGATAATCAACGTTGAGATGTATCCAGAACAGAGGCTCGTTAAAGTCCATAAACGTGTCCCTGTAAAAGGTTTTGTAGTCCTCGTCACTGCATTCGGACGGCTTTCTCATCCAAAGCGGATTTGTCGTGTTTATCGGCTTTTCCTCAGCCTCGTCTGAATCCTTATCCTTTTTCTTCCCCGCAACCTCAAAATAAATCTCGGTTGGGAGGTATGCACAGTATTTGTGCAATATCTCACGGATCTTGAACTCGTCCAAAAACTCCTTTGAATCCTCCGCAATATCAAGCGTTACGGTAGTACCGCGCTCCGTTCTTTCGCCGTCGCTAAGCTCATATTCCATAGTCCCGTCACATACCCACTTTGCCGCCTTTTCGCCATCGCGGTATGAAAGCGAGTCGATCGTAACGGTATCCGCAACCATAAACGCCGAATAAAAGCCGAGCCCGAAATGCCCGATTATCTGTGAATTTTCCTTGTCGCTATCCTCCTGCTGATACTTTGAAAGAAAATCGCTTGCGCCCGAAAACGCTATCTGATTGATGTATTTGTCTATTTCCTCGGCGTTCATTCCGATACCGTTATCGCTTACCGTAAGCTTTTTCGCCTTTTTATCAAGCGTTACAGTAACCCTGTATTTCTCATCGGCGCTAATATCCGCTTCGCCGAGCACCGCCAATTTTTTGAGCTTTGTGACCGCGTCGCACGCATTTGAAACAAGCTCCCTTAAAAATATATCCTTGTCCGAATACAACCATTTCTTTATTATCGGAAACAGGTTTTCGGAATCAACCGAAATATTTCCCTTTGCCATAAGAATCACCTCTATATAAATTTATCAAATATTTCTATATGCCATTTTAGCACATAGTAATCAAATGTCAATAAAAAATTAGCACTCTTTTTCTTAGAGTGCTAAAAATTTACATTCAGTTCATATTTTAAGGCTTATACATACCCGTAAACGCCATTATTCCTTGTCGTCATTGTCAATAATGCCTTCGATGGCTTTTATGACTACTTCGTTAAGCTGTTGTGCATTTTTGGGGGTTATTATTGCCTTTTTGGTGGTTGCTTCAAGGCTTTTGCGGGCGTCGCCCGCAATGCTTCCGCCCTTTTGAGCAATTATGCGGTTTTCTTCAAAGCTTGCGGGATTCTCCGCTTTTGAAATTTCGGTTGTGCTGACCTCGGCAAGCATATTCAGGACAATTTCAGCCGTACTCATATTGTCACGCAGATTTTCTTTTTTCAGTCCCTTGAAATTTTTATACTGCCGAGTGCTCATTCCCGACCATGCCCGAGTTATTTCATCGGTAAGTATTGCATACTCCGCACCCTGTTTTACGCCTCTGTCCCGCCACTCGTCCGTCAGCTCTTTTCGCACCTGAATAGCCTGCAGACGTTGATTTATCCACTCACGGGTATACCCTTTTTTAAGATATGTTTCAAGGGCACGGTCTATGGAAAGCTCCGGATCTATAGTTTCATCAATGCGTTCCTTTCCAACTTCGGCAAGCCACAGCTTAAAAGGTTCTGCCTTGGGTGAAGGAACAGACTGTATGATACGCAATAGCTGTTCTGTATTTGCTGCGTCGGTAGTGCGCATTTTTCCGTCCGCAGCCTTCATTTTCAACTGTACGATTTTTTCGTACAGTTGACTGCCCTCCGATTGCAGTCTGCGCTTTAAATCGCTCCAATACCGTCGCGGGTTGTCCGTGTCGGTCAATGCTTTTACCGCGTCTACAACGGAAAAATAGTATTCTTCCGTTTCTTCGTTCCACGCCGAACGGATCGTCTTGTTTTCAAATAATTGAATTGAATTATTCTTATCCATATCTCAATTTATTCCTTATATTTTTTGTTACCGTTATTATATACAAAACACCTGAAACATTCAACAACCTTTGTATTGCAATCATATTTTAAGGCTTATACATACCCGTAAACGCCTCTTACCGAAACCTCGCCCGATGATACGGTCACATTTTCGGTACCGGTTTTTATGACAAGCCCGCCGTCGCAATTTACGTCAACGGCTGTGCCCGTGACCGTTTTATTCCTATATACCGCCCGGACGGATTTGCCGATATTTACGCAGTATTTTTTATATTCCTCCATAATATTTATAAGCCCGTTTTTTAAAAATTCCGTGTACAGCTTTTCAAATTCCTCAAGTACGCTAAGCACAACTTCGGCTCTCCTTTGTTTTTTGCCCGACACAAGGTAAAGCGAGGTCGCCTTATTCTTTAATTCGTCGGGGAAATACGTATTGTTTACGTTTATGCCGATGCCCAAAACTGCATAATTTACCATATTTATTTCCGCAGACATTTCCGTTAATATGCCGCATATTTTTTTTCCGTCAGTCACGATATCGTTGGGCCACTTTATCCGCGCTCCGGAATCCAAGAGGGCGCGGCATACCGAAAGCCCTGCCACGAGCGTTATTTTTGAAACCTCGGCGGGGGATATATCGGGCTTTAAAAGGATGGACATAAGTACGGCAGCGCCCTTTTTGTCTTGCCATGCCCGTCCGAGTCTGCCTCTGCCGCTTGTCTGCATATCGGCAATGAACACCGTGCCGTCGGGCTTATCAGAATGGCGTTTTGCCTCGTTATTGGTCGAATCGACGGTATCGTAAAATATTACGTTTGTGCCGATAAATGAGGTTTTTAAAGCCTCTGTGATTTCATTGGCGTTTAAGATATCACAGTCGGGCATAAGTCGGTAGCCCTTGTTTGTAACGGAGGCGATGTTATAGCCGTCGTTTTTCAGACTGTTTATGTGTTTCCATACGGCTGTGCGTGATACGTTCAGCTCGTTGCTGAGCTTTTGCCCCGAAACATAGCCGCCGGCATTTTTGAGTATTGAAAGAATTTTATTTTTCATGAGATATCTTTCTTTTTTAAATCCATAGTTCCGTAATTTATATCATAAAAGGCTGTTTTAAAACAGCCCTTTATATGAATCATTTATTTTCTTTTGCGAGCAAATCTCTTATTTCTGTCAGCAATTCCTCGGTTGACGGGCCCGACGCCTCTTCCTCCTCTTCCTTTTGCTTCTCAAACTTTGTACGGAGCGTATTCATGCCCTTTACAACGCAGAATATCGTAAATGCTATTATAAGGAAATTCACTATCTGCTGAAGGAAATTGCCGTAATTGAGGCTTATCAGAGCCGTTTCGGGATTTGCGGGATTGGGAATGGTAAATGCCAGCTCCGCAATATTTACCTTGCCCGTGATCAGCGATACGGCGGGCATGATAATATCCGCAACAAGCGAATCGACTATCGCCTTGAATGCGCCGCCGACAACAACGCCGACCGCCATATCCATTACATTACCCTTTGTAATGAATTCTTTGAATTCGTTCATAAATTTCATGTTAAAATCCCCCTTTTTTGTTTTTTAAAATTCAAGCTTGGCCAGGATAAAGTGAACCAAGTCATTGATCTTTATTCTTTCCTGCTCCATGGTATCACGGTCACGGACGGTTACGCAGCCGTCCTCCTCGGAGTCAAAGTCGTAGGTGATACAGTACGGAGTGCCTATCTCGTCCTGGCGGCGGTAACGCTTGCCTATCGAGCCCGCGTCGTCATAGTCGACCATGAAATACTTTGACAGCTCCTCATATATCTTTTCCGCGCCGTCGTTTAATTTCTTTGACAGCGGCAGAACAGCCGCCTTCATCGGCGCAAGCGCAGGATGCAGATGCATTACGACTCTTGTATCGGTTTTACCCTTATCGTCCGTCAATGTTTCCTCGTCATACGCCTCGCATAAAAATGCAAGAGCAACTCTGTCCGCGCCCAGCGACGGCTCGATAACATACGGGATATATTTCCTTGTAACAGCCTTTCCGTCCTCATCGGTCGTGGTTTCCACATATTCAAGGCTCTTTCCGCTGTGCTCTATATGCTGCTTTAAGTCGTAGTCCGTTCTGTCTGCGATACCCCATAATTCGCCCCAGCCGAACGGGAACATAAACTCGATATCCGCAGTCGCATTTGAATAGAAGGCAAGCTCCTCGGGCGAATGGTCACGGAAACGGAGATTTTCCTTATTCATACCCAAAGAAAGCAGGAAGTTCATACAATACTCCTTCCAGTATGCGTGCCATTCAAGGTCGGTGCCGGGCGCACAGAAAAATTCAAGCTCCATCTGCTCAAATTCCCTTGTACGGAACGTAAACTGTCCCGGAGTTATCTCGTTTCTGAACGATTTTCCTATCTGACCGATGCCGAAGGGTATTTTTTTCCTTGACGTTCTCTGCACGCTTGCAAAGTTTACGAATATGCCCTGTGCCGTTTCCGGTCTTAAATAAACCACGTTCGACGAATCCTCGGTAACGCCCTGGAAGGTCTTGAACATCAGGTTGAATTCACGGATATCCGTAAAATTGTGCTTTCCGCACGCAGGACACGGAACGTTATTATCCGCAATATACTTTTCCATTTCCTCCTTTGACCAGCCGTCAACGACTATTTCCTCGCCCTTTTCGGCGGCAAAGTCCTCAATGAGCTTGTCCGCCCTGTGACGTGCCTTACATTCCTTACAGTCCATCAGCGGATCCGAGAACGAGCCTACGTGTCCCGACGCTACCCAAACCTCCGGATTCATCAGTATCGCACAGTCAAGCCCGACGTTGTATTTGGATTCCTGTATAAACTTTTTCCACCAGGCTTTTTTTACGTTGTTCTTGAACTCCACGCCCAAAGGGCCGTAATCCCAGGTATTTGCAAGACCTCCGTAAATCTCCGAGCCTGCGTATACATAGCCCCTGCCCTTACAAAGATTTACGATCTTATCAAGTGTCTTATCCGAATTATTCATAGTCTGCACCTCGCTAAATTTAATTACACACTACAGTTTATAAAAATATACGCATTTTGTCAATAATTTAGCGAAAATTTCCTTGCATGGCAACCTGAAATCTTTGTAACAAAAATATTACAAACAGCTCACAATTACACGCGTTTGTTTACATAAAGTTATCCCCACCAACAGAAAAAGTGAGGATAACTTCGCGTAAAATAAGGGTTTTTTGCCGCAAACCGCGTGGATAACTGTGTGGATAACGAGGATAAACGGCATTTTCAAGCCATTTTTTGGATTTTGAAAATTATGTAAAGCGAATAAATTTTTGAGGCTTGACAAATATATGTACAGTCATTTTGCTTGATAGAAGGAACAGTTTGTGATATAATCAAAACAAGATACGAAATTTATGAGGTAAACAGTGAAAAATGAAAACCAAAGTAACATATATTTGCCGTGAATGCGGATATAAATCGTTAAAATGGATGGGTAAGTGTCCGGGCTGCAATTCCTGGAATACGCTGGACGAAACGGTCATAAAGGACGAAAAGCGTACCGTAAAGGCTGCAAGCGGCGCGGCGGATGCTATGCGGGTTACGCCGCAGAAAATATCGGATATACAGCCGGGCTACGAAAAACGGTATAAAACGGGACTTTCCGAGCTTGACAGAGTTCTGGGCGGCGGTCTTGTGCAGGGATCCCTTGTGCTTGTGGGCGGCGATCCGGGAATAGGAAAATCGACTCTGCTTTTGCAGATATGCGGAACGGCGGGGCAGGATAAGACCATATTATACGTATCGGGCGAGGAATCCAAGGGGCAGATAAAAATCAGGGCGAACCGTCTTGGAATAACGGTCGATAATCTGTATATTTTAAGCGAAAACGATGTTGAAGTGATTATAAGTACGATATCGGATTTAAAGCCCGATATCGTGATAATCGACTCAATTCAGACCATGCACCACGAATCCATAGCGTCGGCGTCAGGCTCGGTGCCGCAGGTCAGGGAGGCGACAAGCGCATTTATGCGTGTTGCAAAGAGTATGGGTATTTCGATGTTCATTGTAGGGCATGTGACAAAGGACGGTGCGCTTGCGGGACCCAGAGTGCTTGAACACATGGTGGACTGCGTGCTGTATTTTGAGGGTGAGAGACAGACGTCGTTCAGGATATTAAGGGGAGTAAAAAACAGATTCGGCTCCACCAACGAGATAGGCGTTTTTGATATGAGCGATAAGGGGCTTATCGAGGTGGACGATCCCTCAAAGATGCTGCTTGAAGGGCGCAGCGCGGATATTTCCGGTAACAGCGTAATCTGCACCATGGAGGGCACACGGGGCGTTATGGCGCAGATACAGGCGCTTGTTACGCCTACGGGCTTCGGAAATCCGCGCAGAATGTCGGCGGGGATAGACCTTAACAGGGTAATACTCCTGATTGCGGTGCTTGAAAAGCGGGCAAGAATGAATTTATCATCAAGCGATGTTTATATAAACGTAGCGGGCGGTCTTAAAATAGACGAGCGTGCGGCGGACCTGGGCATCTGTGCGGCGATAGCGTCGGGGCAGAGCGATATAGCCCTGCCGCCCGATATGATATTTATAGGCGAGGTAGGCTTGGGCGGCGAGTTAAGATCGGTATCTCAGCTTGAAAAGCGGATAAGCGAGGCGGCAAAGCTGGGCTTTTCCTCCGCCATAGTTCCGAAGCAGTCGTTAAGGGGCGTGAAGATACCCGATAATTTTGCCGCATACGGAGTGCAGACCATAGCCGAGGTGATGCAGCTTATACGTCCCGGACGTTAGCATAAAAGGCGAGGTTGACACATAAACAAAAAGAGGGTATAATATGCTGTGGATCGTAAAAAGGAACGGTTGTGATATAAGTTGACGGAAAAAAGCAGTGCAGGCATAAAGGAAATGATATATTCCATACTGTGGGCAATAGCTGTGCTTATGGGCTATGATATGGCAAATACGGCGCTTAAAACGGCATTGGGAGATTCCTTTGCGGGGCGGGATATGCTCCTTACCTGCGCATTGGTCGGCGCAGGCTGTGTGCTTGTATATTTCGTGCTTACAAGATATGCATCGACCTTTATTTATGTTGCCGGTGATGATGGCGTTTCGATAATACGGAAAACCGGACACAGGGAAAAGCGTTTTGATATAGCATTTAAGGATATACGCTGTATTTCAAGATCCGTGCCCGGTATGAAAATCGCCGCAGTCTGTAAAATGAAAAAAACGGTATTTTCAAGGAAGAACACTTACTGCCTGGTATATCAGAGCGGCGGTAAGCTTAATATGATAGAATTTGAGCCGTCGGCTGCGCTGGCGGAGAAGATCAAGGAAGGGATAAAATAATGGCAGAGGTTATAGGAGTGCGTTTTAAGCCAAACGGCAAAACATATTACTTTGATCCGCGCAGACTTGAGGTAAAGGCGGGCGATAACGTTATCGTGGAAACGAGCAGGGGCATGGAATACGGAAACGTCGTGCAGGGCAGAAAGCATGTGGACGACAGAGAGATCGTAAAAACGCTGAAGGAAGTAATAAGAGTAGCAACGCCCGACGATGACAAAACGTACAAAAGGAATAAGGAAAAGGAAAAAGAGGCATATAACGTATGCCTTGGAAAGATAAAGGAAAATGGGCTTGATATGAAGCTCGTGGAGGTCGAGTATACCTTTGACGGAAGCAAGATACTGTTCTACTTTACGGCGGACGGGCGAGTGGATTTTCGTAAGCTTGTAAAGGATCTGGCGCTTGTTTTCAAGACCAGGATAGAGCTTCGTCAGATAGGCGTAAGGGATGAGGCAAAAGCACTCGGAAGCATAGGTATATGCGGAAGAAGTCTTTGCTGTTCGCAGTTTCTGGACGAATTTGTACCCGTGTCGATAAAAATGGCAAAGGAGCAGAGCCTGTCCTTGAATCCCGCAAAAATATCGGGCGCCTGTGGAAGACTGATGTGCTGTTTGAAATACGAGCAGGAAATGTATGAGGAGCTCAACAAAAAAACGCCCAAAAGCGGCGCAAAGGTAATTACGCCTGGCGGCGACGAGGGCATCGTGGAATCGGTAAGTCTTTTGCAGGGCAGAGTAAAGGTCAAGATCGACGACGGAAACGAGGGCAAGCTGGAGGAATACGACGTGTCCGAGCTTAAAGTTCTGACAAGGGGCAAGGATAAAAGCCGGGAGCTTTCGGATAAGGAAATAGAGGAGCTTGATAAAAATCTTGTATAATCGTAAAAAACACTTGAATAAATCTGTTTTTTATGATACAATGCAGATGTAGACATCATAAAGATGCGGCAAATTTAATAAGGAGGTGTGTTTTTGTGGCATACAAAATTACAGACGAGTGCATCAGCTGCGGTGCATGTGCAGCTGAGTGTCCTGTAAGCGCTATCAGTGAAGGTGACGCAAAATATGTTATCGACGCTGATACTTGTGTAGAGTGCGGTGCATGTGCAGGTGTTTGTCCTGTAGGCGCTCCCGAGCAGGAATAATGGAATTGTAGGTGCTGTATAAATGGTTGCTCATTTATACAGCATTTTGTTTTTTAACATATATATTTATATATTCGGGGAGAGATTATGTCAGTAAGAAAAATCAAGTCTATAATAGCAATTATGCTGTCGCTCATGCTTATAAGCTCATGCGCCCAAAGGCGTGTACAGCTTGAAAGAAACGCCGCCCTGCCGTCAACGGGCGATGCATGGTCGGTTTTTGTTTATATGTGCGGCGGCAATGTCGATACGGATATCGTATCGGATACGCTTTACGAAATGATGCGTGTGCCGTATACCGAAAACGTGAATTTTATAGTCCAGACCGGCGGAAAATCCGATTGGGGCATAGACGGTATATATCCCGATTATCTGCAGCGTTTTGTTATGCAGAAGGGCTCTATGTTTTTAGCCTCGCAGACGGCGGGGGCGGATATGTGTGCGTCGGATACGCTTGCGGATTTCCTTAATTGGGGAATATCCTCATATCCCGCAAAGAACTATGCGCTGATACTCTGGGGACAGGGTAACGGAACGGGCAGGGGAATGGGCTATGACGAGATAAACGGTAAAAGCCCTCTTGAAACAGAGGATATATACTATGCCTTAAGTCTTACAAGTAAGAACTTTGAGCTTGTGGGCTTTGACGCGTCGTGTATGGGTAACATCGAAACGGCGGCGGCAATAGCTCCGTATGCAAAGTATATGCTTGCCTCCGAGGGCATAATGTCGCCTTCGGGCTTTGACTATCAAAGAATGGCGCAATACCTTATAGATAATCCGTCCGCATCGGGCAGGGAGCTGGGTGTCGATACCTGTAACGCATATATTGAAAAAGCCAAAAAGGACGGCATGGGAAATATTGCAATGTCTGCGGTTTACGACCTTTCAAAGATGTCCGAGCTTACGCAGGCGTTTGACGGAATGGCGGGTATGATGGCGTTTTCGCTTGACAGGCTTGACTATGCGTCAAATCTTATGCGAAAGCTTGAATACGTTGAGCGTCTGGGCGGCGAAACGTATTACGAGGGCTTTTCGGATATGGCGGATCTTACAAATCTTGCAGAAACCGTGCAGGACGATATGGGCGCCACCGCAGACGAGCTTTTGCGGGTGCTTAAAGAGGCAGTGGTACATAACGTCACGGGCATAACACATCCGTATGCGGGAGGTATGGGCGTGTATTTCCCCGTTTCAAAATCAGACGGGGCTATAATCACGGACAGTATATTAAACTACTGTAAATCCTTTACATCTCATCAATATCTTGAGTTTGTAAGGAAGCTTGCGATAAACCAGACTACCGAATTGGGTCCCGGCGAGGAGGATTACAACAATTCTGACGCATATTGGGCGTATAATGAGCTTAAGGACGGTACGGACGTGCAATCCTCATACGGCGGCGCCGCGGTAAGTGCGGATATTTACGGGGATATGAGCGTTGTGCGTGACGTTGATATTCTGATGTACGCTACCGACAAGGACGGACGGCGCTATGAGCTTGGCAGATGCTATGATATGGAGGGCGAGGTGCCCGATACGCATTATCAAAGGGAAATGCCCGGCAAATGCATCAGCTTAAACGGCCATAATCTTATGGCGGAGCGTGTGCAGAGGGGATATACCGCAGATGTGTATTCGGCGCCCGTGTACTTAAACGACGAGATAGCCGAGCTCAGGATTT
Organism: uncultured Ruminococcus sp.; assembly: GCA_902783115.1. GTDB lineage: Bacteria > Bacillota > Clostridia > UBA1381 > UBA1381 > 12844. The sequence continues at coordinate 11,180 of CACZPW010000023.1, forward strand.
TGGCGCAAAAGGACGAGCTGACGCATAAAATAACCGGGTGTAAGCTTATCGGCGTATGGACGGGTATGACCAACATCAACTCCGTTGACGGCCGGGATATGAAAAGGCTTCGTATGTTCGATAAGATAACGCCGGTATACCATACCGCCGAAACGTATGAGCCGGTCGAGGGAAAAAGCTTCAGGATAGGCATACTTTCACCGAAGGTCGGCGAGGCACCAATAATGGGCGGCGTATCGTGCAGATTTGAAGTTTTTGACATATACGGAAAGTGCCGTCAGGGCGAGATTTTGGGAAATTAGATATTGACAGAATATAAATTATTCTATATAATATCTCATTGTAAAATTAAAGAAAAAATCCAATTGGATCGTTAAGGAGTATATACAAATTATGGAATGGATGGGCGTAAACGATATACGTGAAAAGTTTTTGAGCTTTTTTGAATCAAAGGGCTGTCTGAGGCTGCAAAGCTTCTCGCTTGTGCCGAAGAATGACGCAAGCCTTTTGCTGATAAATTCGGGTATGGCGCCGATGAAACAGTGGTTTCAGAATCCCGAAACGGCGCCGAGACGCAGAGTTACAACCTGTCAGAAATGTATAAGGACGGGCGATATCGAAAATGTCGGAAAGACCGCAAGACACGGCACATTTTTTGAGATGCTCGGTAATTTCTCGTTCGGCGATTATTTCAAGAAGGAAGCGACCGCCTGGGCATGGGAATTTTTCACCGAGGTCATGCAGATACCCAAGGATAAGCTGTGGGTCTCCGTATATGAGGAGGACGAAGAGGCAAGGGATATCTGGGTAAACCGCGTCGGTGTGGATGCGGACAGGATAGTAAAGCTCGGCAAGGACGATAATTTCTGGGAGCATGGCACAGGCCCGTGCGGACCGTGTTCGGAGATATACTTTGACAGAGGCGAGGAATACGGCTGCGGCAAGCCTACCTGCGGCGTCGGCTGTGACTGCGACAGGTATATGGAGGTCTGGAACTTAGTATTCACGCAGTTTGATAAGGACGAGGACGGTAACTACAATCCGCTTCCAAACCCCAATATTGATACGGGCATGGGACTTGAGCGTCTCGCGGTGGTTATGCAGGGCGTTGACAATTTGTTTGAGGTGGACACCGTTCAGGACGTTATAAAGCATATTTCGTCGATCGCAAACGTTAAGTATAAGGAAAACGAAAAGGCGGATATATCGTTAAGAGTCATAGCGGATCATATAAGAAGTACCGTTATGATGGTATCTGACGGAGTTATACCGTCAAACGAGGGCAGGGGCTATGTTTTAAGAAGGCTTTTAAGACGTGCCGCAAGACACGGAAAGCTCCTGAACATCGACCGTGAATTCCTTTATGAGGTTGCGGATACGGTCATAAACTGCTCAATGTCCGAGTACAACGAGCTTGACGAAAAGAGAGAATATATAAAGAAGATAATAAAGAAGGAAGAGGAACGCTTTGACGCTACTATCGATAACGGTATAGTGGTGTTGAACGGATATATAGCCGCCGCAAAAAAGGAGGTCAGGAACATTCTTACCGGTATCGAGGCGTTCAAGCTTCACGATACCTACGGATTCCCGCTTGACTTGACTGTGGAAATGGCAAACGAGCAGGGGTTTGACGTTGATATTGAGGGCTTTAACAAGGCGATGCAGGAGCAGAAGGAAACCGCAAGGAATGCGCGTGCCGACGGTTCATCATGGGATTCGGACGAGGTTTACGAGTTTGAAAATGTGACAGAGCCGACGGTATTTACGGGCTATGACACTCTTACGGACGAAAGCGAGATATTGGGCATCGTATCCGAGGGTGAGGTATCCTCCGTTATCGCCGGGGGCGAAACGGGTATCATCGTTACGGCAAAAACTCCGTTTTATGCCGAGATGGGCGGTCAGACGGGCGATAGCGGCGAGATTTTGGGCGATAACGCAAGAGCGGAGGTCATAACGACCACAAAAACAGACGAGGGAACATATCTTCACAGCGTCAGGGTGGTATCGGGAGAATTCAAGCTTGCTGATAAGGTCACATTG
>CACZPW010000024.1 GCA_902783115.1 uncultured Ruminococcus sp.
AAATTGAATCAGTTAAGGCATGTCAAGTTCTTCGGTGATATTGAAGGAATGTTGGAGCACATGAAAAAGCATGCGGCAATTTTAAGACCGAAATTCAAGGCTGTGCTCGATATGCTTGATAAGGAGATAGAGCCGCTTAAAATCGCAAGCTGGTCAAATCCCAAGGGCGGCTATTTCATTTCGCTTGATACTATGGACGGCTGTGCCAAGCGTGTGGTAGAGCTTTGCAAAGATGCGGGCGTAAAATTGACGGACGCAGGCGCGACCTATCCTTACGGTAATGATCCGCATGACAGCAACATAAGGATCGCCCCCACATTCCCGTCATCTGCGGAATTAAAGGAGGCGTGCAAGGTATTTGTGCTGTGCTTAAAGCTTGCCTCGGCCGAGAAGCTTTTGGAAACAAAATAAACGTATTGAAATGGCTGCTGCCGCAAAAAACGGTAACGGTCATTTTTTTTGCCGTGATTTACATAAAAATATTGACAAAATCTGTTGTATGGTATATCGTTATAGTATAGAAATAAAAACTGTTTTTAAGGGGTATTTTATCATGGGTGTTTCCGATGCTAAAAACTATACTTTTTTGCGTTTTCCGGATTTTAAGGAAATGGCTGTTACGTTAAGCTATGACGACGGAGTGGTATACGACAGAAAGCTTATTGAAATAATGAGCAAAAACGGACTCAGGGGTACGTTTAACATAAATTCGGGCTTGTTTGCACAGGAGAGCGGCGGCAGACGTCTTACAAAGGACGAGGCGCTTTCATTGTATGCACAGTCGGGAAACGAGGTTGCGGTGCATGGATACAGACACCTTTTTCTTACCGACGTAGATCCTGCTGTAGCGACGGCTGACGTTATGAAGGACAGGCTTGAGCTTGAAAATATGTTCGGTACCATAATAAAGGGTATGGCGTATGCATACGGGAGATTCAACGATAATGTAATAGATATTCTCAAAAATTGCGGTATAGAATATTGCCGCACGACCGTATCGACAGAGAAATTTGCAATTCCCAATAACTGGCTTGCATTGGAAACTACCTGTCATCACTCTAATCCGAGACTTATGGAGCTTGCACGTTCGTTTGTCGGGTTTGAAAAGCGTAAGAACATGTGGAGCAATCCTCCAAGACTCTTCTATCTTTGGGGACACAGCTATGAATTTAACGATAATAATAACTGGGAGATAATTGAGGAGTTTGCGGAATTTATCGGAAACCGTGATGATATATGGTATGCAACAAACGGTGAGATATACGGATATGTAAAGGCGTATGACAGTCTGCGTTTTTCTGCCGACGGTACCGTTATACATAACCCGTCGCAAAAGGATTTGTGGCTATATTATTTCGGACAGGAAATAAAAATCGGAGCAGGGGAAACGTTGTGTGTTAAATGGTAAAACCTCCGGTGCTTATCCTACACTCCGGTGCTTATCCCGCAAAAATCGTGCTTGACGATAATATACTAAGTATGTTATCATTTTATATATGTGCTTTGGTTTATAAAAAAAGAGGATTGAAATGGCTATAGACAGACAGAGAGTTGAAGAAATAAAGAAAAGAAAAAAAGAGCGCGAACGCCGCAGTAAGCATAGAATATTCATATTACGACGGATATTTCTTGTTTTGGCGGCATTGTGCGTGCTGCTTGCATTGGTTTTGGGGATCAAGGGCTGTGTCGGCAAGGCCCGGCAAAGGCGTGCCGAAAGAGAGGCGCAAATCTTGGCGGAGCTTGAAGCTAACGCGACGCCTACGCCGACTCCGGAGCCTGTATATGATGCAAACGGCATAAATCAGGCGTATTATAAAAATTCCGCATTTTTGGGAAATTCGTTTATCGGCGGAATGGAGGTTTACGGACTGCTTGACGATGCCGATTATTTTTCCAAGGTGGGCTTGAATGTCGGACAGGCAATGACAGACGCTATGGATATGAGCGACATTCCTGTTGTTGATGAGCTTTCTGTGGGAAAAAAATACGATAAGATATTCCTGATGTTTGGTGAAAATGAGGTTGGCTGGATAGGCAATTCGTTTATAGAAACG
>CACZPW010000025.1 GCA_902783115.1 uncultured Ruminococcus sp.
AATAATCATTATTGTAATAGTTATAATGATTCTCTGTGCAGTAAAAGCGCAGTAAATAACAAAAGAACCGCCCCTGTTTTTTGACCCGTGGTGCGGTTCTTTTAACCAAAGCACGGACATAACCGTTTAAGGTATGCCCCAAATCGGTCGCAAAAGCAACCGACCTTCCGTAATTTGATTATATCATATTTGTTTGTTTTGTCAATTATTTTTTTAAACCCTGAATTTAAAAATATCCGTATCGGAGGATCTTATGATTTTGACGCCGGTATCCTTTAAAATATCCGCAAAAATATGTATTACAAAAACCTCTGTCGGGAAATGTCCGGCGTCTATTACGGCTATGCCCGATTCGCAGGCGTTTATCATCTGATGATATTTCATATCTGCGGTAACAAGAACATCTGCGCCCACCTCCACAGCCATTGGAACAAGCTCGGAGCAGGCGCCCGAGGCAACGGCAACGGTTTTTATTTTCATACCGTCATCTCCGCAGTAGCGTATGGGGGTGTTAAGGGCAAGCTTTACGGTATTGCAAAAGTCCGACAGCGTTTGCGGCTGTATTTTTCCGTACCGTCCAAGTCCTGCGGTTTTATCGTCGGTGTGCTGTTCAAGAACACACACACCGGACAGCCCGAGCTTTTTTGCAAGCACATCGTTTATGCCGCCCTTGGCGGTGTCCATATTGGTGTGCGCCACATAAAGCGGTATATCGTTTACAATAAGCGTTTTTAAAAGCATACCCTCGGGCGTTTTATAATCTATCCTGTTTATGGGCGAAAACATTATGGGGTGATGTGATATTATCATATCGGCGCCCGCAGATATCGCCTCGCCCGCCGTTTTTAAGTCGGTATCGAGCGTTATATACACGCGCCCTACCTCCTTATCCGCATCGCCGACCAAAAGCCCTACATTGTCCCAATCATAGGCAAGGCTTTTGGGAGCGTTTTTTTCTATAAGCTTTGCAATTTCGCATACCTTCATATTCTTTTGATCTCCTCCAAGTAAAATTTGTACCGTGAAAGCTTTTCGCTGTCACATTCCGCCGATCGGGAAAGTCCGGATATGACCTTTGAAAATTCACGCATTTTTTTATCGTATAACGCCCTGAAATTCCTGTGTGAATACAGGTACGGCGGAAGCTGATAATAAAAATCGTTTTCGTATTCCGCCTGAGTGCCCGCTCTTGCGGTGATGATATTATAGACCTTAAACCCTTCCGTCGCAATATCCTCGCCGGTTATCATAAATCCGTTTTTTATAAGGTATTTGCGAAGCTCATACTGTGAGTTCATCGGCTGCAGGATAAGCCCGGACGATTTTGCGATCCGTGTATCCGATGCGATAATATCAGATATTACCTCGCCGCCCATGCCCGCAATTATTATCTGATCCGCCTCGCCCGCAAAAAGGGGCTTGAGTCCGCCGCCTATCCGTGTTTCTATCCGGTCTAAAAGCCCATGCTTTTCTATGTTGGCTTTTGCTATGTCCAAAGGCCCTTGATTTAAGTCTGTCGCAATGGCGGTTTCGGCAATGCCGTCCTCTATCGCCTTTATCGGGATATAGGCGTGGTCACAGCCTATATCGGCTACGGCGCGGCAGGTATGAAGCTTATCAAAAACAGCATCCAGTCTCGGAGTCAATGTAACCATGGCAGTTCTCCTGAAAAATTTTACACTAAATTATGTCAACGGTAAAATTACATAATATTTTTATGCAAAAATCCGGTTATCCACGAAAATTTTGGCTTTGCGGTTAAAATCGGCGAAAGTTATCCACGCTATCCACACAGTTATCCACGTTTTATGTATAACTCCCCTTCCCCAAGCTTTGGCGTAAACACTGCATTTTGGGCGGTTTACATATAAAATTACATTTTTTTACAAAACTATCCGTAAAATTTACGGGGTGTGTGAGGATAACCTGTGGATAAAGCGGATAAGTCAAGCGTACAAGCCATTTTTTGTATTTATAAGGTTATCGGCAGGGTGTGGATAACTCTATAAAAGGCGGAGCCATTTTGGGTAATGGTTTTTTAATACTCCGCCGGACGCCTTGCCAAAGCCCATGGGATACCCGTTATATAAAACCGCAGTCCAGCCGGATTTGTCGCATTTTAGCGTTTCGCCCTTAAAATATGCGGAAATTGCGTCCCTGCCGCAGTCAAGAGTGTTTTTAAAATCCTCTTTTTTAAGCGCAAGACACAGTGCGTATGACGGCTCAAACCGGTTCTTTTTAAGCGTACCCAAAAACAGTCCGGGCATGGGAACCCGGAGCTTGTCAAGATCAATGCTTTCGCTTAAAAGATACAGCTTATCGCCGTAAGTGATAAAGCTGCCCTTAAGGTGCGTATTAAGATATTTTTTCTCAAATTCGTCAAAAAGTGCGTTATTCCCCGGCTTTTGCGGCGTCCGGTTTTGCGCATTTGGCGTATCGGTATTGTGAAAAAGCGCAAGAAAATGACCTTCGCCGCCGTGCAGATGCGGAAATATTCGTTTTGCGTATACAATATATTCGTATTGCGAATATTTTTTTAGTCCGTCGGACAGCATATCGAGTCCGCCGATATTTACAAGCTCAATATTTTTGTGGGTATCGAGCATATAATCGACGATCTTTTCGTTTTCATCGGGCGAAAACGTGCAGGTCGAATATATCAGGTACCCGCCTCCCGCAAGCATTTTTACTGCGCTGTCAAGTATTTTTTTCTGCCTCTCGCCGCACGATATCGTATGCTCAACGCTCCAGCAGTCCGCCGCCTGCGGCTCCTTTCTGAACATTCCCTCGCCCGAACAGGGCGCATCAACGATTATTTTGTCAAAAAAATGCGGGAATTTTTGTTCCAGATTTTTCGGCGATTCGTTTGTAACGACTGCATTTTTTATGCCGAGCCGCATAATGTTATCGCAAAGTATATCCGCACGTTTTTTCACCGTTTCGTTTGCGACAAGAAGCCCCGTACCCTTCAATTTTGCCGCCGCCTGGGTTGCTTTTCCGCCGGGAGCGGCGCAAAGGTCAAGCACAAAATCGCCCTCGTCTACCGGCAGGGCGGATATTACCGACATTGCGGACGGCTCCTGGAAATATACAAGCCCGCCCATGTGGTACGGGTGCGTTCCCGAAAGCTCGGATTTTGATATGTAATACCCCTCATCGCACCAGGGAATGGGCGAATTGCCCGGAATTTCGGGCAGTACGCTTTCCCTTGCGCCGTCCTTTAACGTGTTTATGCGAATACCCGTATTTGGCGGCGCAGTGCCCAGCGCATCAAGAAATGCGGGCAGATCGCCGCCGAGCATATCGGACATTCTTTTTATAAATTCGTTTGGCAGAGTCATAAAGCTTGCATTATTCTATCGTGTCGGTACCCATGTAAGGTACAAGCGGACCGGGGATCGTAACAGTTCCGTCCTCGTTCTGGAAATTCTCAAGAATTGCCGCAACCGTTCTTCCGACCGCAAGTCCGGAGCCGTTTAAGGTGTGTACGAACTGCGCCTTATCCTTCGGGCCGTCCTTATATTTTATGTTTGCTCGTCTTGCCTGATAGTCCTCGAAATTGGAGCAGGAGGAAATTTCAACATAGCGGTTGTAGCTGGGCATCCATACCTCGATATCGTAAGTAAACGCCGACGAAAAGCCCAGATCGCCCGTTGACAATGCCACTACTCTGTACGGAATACCGAGCTTTTGTAAAAGTATCTCGGCATTGTTTGTAAGGGATTCAAGCTCCGCATAGCTCTCCTCCGGCTTTACGAACTTTACAAGCTCCACCTTATTGAACTGATGCTGACGTATCAGACCTCTCGTATCACGGCCTGCGCTGCCCGCCTCCGCTCTGAAGCAAGCCGAATATGCGCAGTATTTTATGGGAAGCTCATCGCCCGATAATATCTCGTCGCGGTGCAGGTTTGTAACGGGTACCTCAGCCGTCGGGATAAGGAAAAAGCCGTTGTTTGTCACCTTGAATGCGTCCTCCTCAAATTTCGGGAGCTGTCCCGTACCCGTCATTGACGCGCGGTTTACCATGTACGGCGGGAATATCTCGGTATAGCCCGATTCCTCCGTATGCGTGTTTAAGAAAAACTGGATAACAGCTCGTTCAAGCCTTGCGCCCAAGCCTCTGTAAACCGTGAAGCGTGTGCCGGAGATCTTTGTGCCTCTCTCAAAATCGAGAATGTTAAGACCTGTGCCGATATCCCAGTGAGCCTTTGCTTCAAAATCAAACTTTCTCGGCTCACCCCAGCGGCGTACCTCGACGTTTGCGCTGTCGTCAACGCCGTAGGGCGCATTTTCGTTCGGAATATTCGGGATCCTGAGCATATAGTCACGAAGCTCCTCGTCGATCTTGCGCACCTCGTCGTCATCCGCCTTTATTTCGTCCGAAAGCTTTTTCATATCCGCAAAAACAGCTGCCGTGTCCTCGCCGTTTTTCTTCATCTGCGGGATCTTTTTGCTTATCTCGTTCTGTGACGCTTTCTTTGCCTCAACGTCCTTTAATATCCCGCGGCGCTTTTTGTCAAGCTCTATCGCAGGCTCGATATCAAGGTCGTTGTTTCTGCTTTTTAAGGCAGCTTTGATTTTTTCCGGTTCCGTTCTTAAAATTTTAATGTCTAACATTTTTTCTTTTCCTTTCGTTTATTGAATATTTGTGTTTATAAAATCATATAAAGTCTTACACTGTGAGGTAAGAGAATTATAATCAAATTCGTTTAACAAAAACCTTGCGCCGTCCTTGTCATTCCTTGAATAACAGTCGTATGCGTCGAGAAGCTTTTGATATGTTTCAAGCTCGGTTTTTGTTTCGTTAAGCCGCTTGTTAAGTTCCCTGTTCTCGTTTAAAAGCTCTAAATTCTCACTGCTTAATTCCGACGCGCTCTTTGCTATGCCCTGCAGAGTGTCGGGTGTTGCGGCCGCCGCTTCGGTTGCCTCGGGAGATACGGCAGGCTCCGCCTTATTTATCCGCGTTTGCCCGAAAAACGCAAGTATTATCAGCACTATCGCAACTATAAATATGAGCGCCGTGTACAAAAACAGCGAATTATCCTTTTTATCAGCCATTGTCACCGACCGCCCTTTCCTTGCCCGATACGGCATAAAGCAAGGACTGCTTTTCCTCGTCTAAAAGCTTTATGTCGGACTTGCCGTCCGTCACCTTGCGGATATATGTGTTTGAGGAATTATGCCCGTAAAGCGACGTAAGTATTATGCCGTCGTTGTGATCGTCTAAAAGCGTCAGCGCAAAGCTCATTCCGCCCGTAACGTCGTCAAAGGCGTCAAAATTCACTATCGCGCATTTTTTCAGCCCGTATTTTATGTCATGCTCGCACGCCGTCACCCTGTTTTCAAGGACTGCGTCCGACGAACGGTTAAAGGTTTCGGCAAGCTCGTCTATCTTTTGGTAATAGTCCTTTACCGCGCTCATAAGATCGCCGTCCTCGGCATAGTCCATAAACGAGCTGATTCTTGACGAGTTCATTATCGCAAGAACAAGACAGATAACGACCATTACAAAAATTATGCCTATGATAACAAACATTAAGCTGCTTAAATTCAACATATTCAAATCACTCCTTATACTCCCAAAAGCCTGATTATCCTGTCAAGGTCGTCGTTACTGAGGTATGATATTTCTATCCTCCCCTTTTTGCCCGAGGTAAGAACTCTTACCCTTGTGCCCAAGGTGCGGGACAGGGAGCCTTCAAGCTCCGCTATGGCGGCAAGCTCCGCGTCGCTCTTTGTCCGCTTTTGCCGCGCGGGCTTTTTCTTCGTTATCTGATGCGCCAACGCCTCCGCCTGACGCACGTTCAAGCCGTCGTCGATTATGATCTTAAGCATCGCCTTTTGCAGCGAGGAATCCTCAACGGACAGTATCGCCCTTGCGTGACCGCTTGTAATGCTCCGTGAAATGAGCGCATTCTTTGCCTCATCGCACAGGCTCAGAAGCCTCAGTGTGTTTGCGACGGCGCTTCTGCTTTTTCCGACTTTTTTTGATACGTCCTCCTGGGTAAGCGAAAACTCTTCAATCAAAAGGCTGTAGCCGAGCGCCTCCTCAATGGGATTTAAGTCCTCCCGCTGCAAATTCTCGATAAGCGCGATTTCGGCTATCTGCTCGTCGCTGTATTCCCGTATCAGTACGGGGAGAGCTTTTAATCTTGCCTTTCTTGCCGCTCTCCAGCGCCGCTCGCCCGCGACTATTTTATACATTCCGCCCTTTGTTGCCGTAACGATTATGGGCTGTATAAGCCCGTTTTCCTTTATCGACTCTGCGAGCGCGGCGATTTTTTCCTCGTCAAAATCCTTTCTGGGCTGCTTTTTGTTGGGCTCAATGTCCGAAAGCCTGATATATGTAATCCCCGGACTGCCCGTATCCGCTTTCTTTTCTTCTTTGGCGGGGCTCAAAATCGCCTCCTCTGCCGCAGACGTGTCTATCAAAGCGCCCAAGCCCTTGCCAAGTCCCTTTTTTGCCATTTTGACCTCCTTTTCCCGTTTTGTTTTTATAAAATGGTAAATTTTTCCAATTTATTTCGCGTTCTTTTCGATTATTTCCCGTGCGAGGCTCATATACGCTATTGCGCCCTTTGAGCTTTTGTCGTAGGTGATTATCGGCTCCCCGAATGACGGAGCCTCGGAGAGGCGCACGTTGCGGGGTATTATACTCTTATACACCTTCTGCGGGAAGTATTTTTTCACCTCGTCAAGCACCTGTATCGAAAGATTTGTTCTTCCGTCATACATCGTCCCCAAAACGCCCTCTATAAAAAGCGCTGGGTTTAGCTTTTTCTTTATCGCCCGCACGGTTCCCATAAGCTGTGACAGCCCTTCAAGAGCATAATATTCGCACTGTATGGGTATCAAAATGCTGTCCGATGCGGTAAGTATATTTATTGTAAGCATACCCAAGGCAGGGGGCGAATCTATAATGATATAGTCAAAATCATCCTTTACTTTATAAAGAGCGTCCTTTAAAAAGTATTCGCGCCTTGCCTCCCCCGCAAGCTCGATCTCTGCCGCAGACAGGTCGGGCGTTGACGGAATTATATATAAATTTTCGTATTTGGTTTTGATTATCGCATCGGTTATATTGTCCTCGTCCGACAGACAGTCATATACGGACAGGCTGTACGAGTTTTTTTCTATCCCGAGTCCGCTGGTCGAATTACCCTGCGGGTCTGCGTCTGCCAAAAGCACACGCTTTTCCTCGTCCGCAAGGCAGGCGGAAAGGTTTACGGCGGTCGTGGTCTTCCCTACTCCGCCCTTTTGATTTGTTATTGCTATTATTTTTCCCATGATCATTTCCCGTTACACATATTATTTCTCTCTTATTATGATATTATAGCATAAAAAATCCATTTGTAAATTGTTTCACGTGAAACTTTTTTATTTTTAATGTTTTTGTAATATAAATTGTTTCACGTGAAACATCTGTGTATAATAATTTTAAAAATTTCCATAATAAGACTATGGGAGATGCGAAAATGGAAATGAAGAGATTTTTGTCAAAGCTTTTTTGTGATAACAGCGGATTTACGGTATATCCGGACAAAAAACGCGCCGACTACGATATAAGAAACAAAAAGGAAGAGAAAAAGGAATATGTATATACCGGTATTGAAGAAAATCTTTCATATATAAAAAGGTTTTTCTCATATCCCGTAAACAATGATGTCCTTATACGGGAGCTTTCCTTAAAGGGCGGCAAACGGGCGTTTTTGGTGTTTATAGAGGGCATGGTATCGGGTGAAAGTGTGGACGCTTCGGTAACGGAGCCATTGATGAAGCTTCCGTATTTGGAAAATGCCTCTGTTGAGGGTATGGAGGAGAGCATTTCAAAAAGGTTTATTTCACATTCGCAATCAAGAAGCGTTTCGGATTTTTCCGATATATGCGATGAAATAAACTTCGGCGGCTGTGCGCTGTTTGTTGACGGATTTAACAAGGCGTTTGTGTTTGACGTAAGAGGCTGGGAACACAGAGGCATAAGCAGGCCTCAGAACGAGCAGTCGATCTACGGGCCGCAGGAGGCGTTTTCGGAGATGCTCAGAACCAACACGGCGCTTATAAGGAAGATCTTAAAGACCGAAAAGCTGATAGCCGAGAGCATAAATATCGGTAGCATAAGCAAAACACGGGGGATCCTGATGTATATAAGCGATATTGCAAACACGCAGATAGTAAACGAGGTGCGCTACAGAATAAAATCGGTGTCCGCCGACTATATAATAGCGGTCGAGGAGGTGGCGCAAATGGTTGAGGAGCGTCCGCTTATGATAACCTCGCAGGTTTTGCTTACCGAGCGCCCCGACCGTGCCGCAAGAGCGTTGACGCAGGGCAGATGCGTATTTTTGCTGAGCGGAAGCCCGCGCGCACTGATTCTTCCGGCAAACGCATTTGAGCTTACAAATGTCGTGTCGGACGACTACCTGCGTGCGCCGTATTCAAATATGGCAAGCATTATACGGCTGTTTGCGATGTTTTTGGCGATCCTTCTGCCCGGGCTGTATCTTGCAATAACCCTGTATCACCAGGAGATAATCCCCACATATTTGCTTTATTCAATAGCGGCGGCAAGGGAAAACGTGCCGTTTCCGAGCGTTGTGGAGCTGCTGCTGATGGATCTGTCCTTTGAAATGATACGGGAGGCGGGAATAAGGATGCCAAGCCCCATAGGCTCGACCTTAGGCATTGTCGGAGGACTTATTTTAGGTCAGGCGGCGGTGAGTGCAAAAATCGTAAGCCCGATCATGATAATAGTTATTGCAATAACGGGCATAGGAGCGTTTGCAACAGCCGATTACTATATAGAATGGACGTTCAGGATTCTGCGTCTTGCGTTTATAATTTTAGGCTCGCTTTTGGGCTTTTACGGGATCGCAATGGGCTTATTTATATATTCGGTATACCTTGCCGCGCAAAAAAGCGTCGGCTGTGATTTTTTGGCGCCGCTTCCCGATTTCAAAACGAAAAGCATGGCGGAGGTGGTCATAAAAAAGCCCATATCGTCAAAGGAGCTTCGTCCCGGCTTTTTATACCCGAAAAAAATACGAAGGGAGAGCAGGGTAAGCCGGAATTGGAAAAGGTAGAGAATGTAAAAAGCCGGAATCAAAGTTTAAAAATTGTTTCACGTGAAACACCGGTTATTATCAGCTGCGGCTGATGATAAAAGGATTTGTGCTTTGCATACTTTATGGGAGTGACGGGAATGCTTAAAAAAAGGGAATTTTCAGGTCTTATCGTAACCGTAATAATCGTAAAAATGCTTTTATCCTATCCGCAGTACCTTATTTCGGTATCGGGGCAGGCGGCGTGGATAAATGTCATATATGTAAGTGCGGCCGCGCTTATGCTTGCGTTTTTTACAAATAAAATATATCGCTGCAAGAAAAATATAATCGAGCTTGCTTTTCTTTGCGGAGGAAGGCGTTTAAGAATGGCGGTCGGCGCGCTTGTATTTTTGATTTTACTTTCAAGCTACGCCTCGATTTCACGCATATTTCCCGAAAGCGTAAAGCTGATCTTGCTGCAAAACGGCAGTGAAAGGGAAATAAGCATATTGTTTACAATATGCGCCGTTATAGGGGCGTGGTTTGGAATACGGCCGCTGTGCCGCATAAATTATATGTTTTTGACAGCCCTAAGCCCCGTATTTGTCATATCCTTCCTTTTGCTTATACCGCATTTTAAAGCAACAAATATATTTCCAATATTTGGAAATGGAATAAAAAGCATCTTTTTATCGGGCATAAATTCGCTGTCTCTGTTTTCGGACGTGATACTTTTGAATATTTTTATAGAATACGGCAAAACGCTTGAGGAGGTAAGGGCGGTAAATATCCGCGCGACGGCCATATCCGCCGTGATATCGACGCTTATAATTTTAGCGTATAATTTGTGCTACGCATACCCGTTTTCGGCGGATTTTCTGTTGCCCGCCTACAGGCTTGCGCGAATGACGGAGATTTCCACATTCTTCAGCAGGGCGGAAGCGTTTTTTGAATTTATATGGTCTATACTCGTATTTGTATACGCATCGGCGTATATATATGCA
>CACZPW010000026.1 GCA_902783115.1 uncultured Ruminococcus sp.
AAAGCCCTTTATTTCAAGCCTTTTTCAGCACTTATGTGCCGGAGAAGGCTTTTTCTGTTTGTATCAAAGACAGCGTCTTTATAGACCGGCACCACAAAAAGGGTCAGTTCTTTATGTGCGGCTCACAGCAATTTCAAATGATGAAGGGCGTGAGCGAATCGTTATCGGGCAGAATAGGCCTTGTAACACTTTTGGGCTTTTCATTGCGTGAGCAATACGGTATAAATAATGACACACCATTTTTGCCCGTACCGGATTACTTCGAGGAACGAAAAAAGGAGCTTGCGAATATATCCTATGATGATATATGGCATGCGATTCACAGAGGCTCCATGCCGGAGCTTGCGGAAAATCCCGGCTACGATTGGCAGATGTTTTACGGAGCGTATGTAAGAGCATACATAGAAAGAGATGTGAGGGAATTATCCGAAGTAGGAGATATTGTGAAATTCACCCGCTTTATGACCGCTGCGGCAGCAGCGACGGGGCAGCTTGTAAATTTGTCCTCCCTTGCCCGCGACGTAGGCGTCAGTCAGCCGACTGCAGAGAGATGGCTCTCCATACTTGTTGCATCAAATATAGTGTATTTACTTAAGCCCTATTCCAACAACATCACAAAACGGGCAATAAAAACGCCAAAATTATATTTTTTGGATACCGGTCTTGCCGCATATCTTACCAAATGGAATTCACCTGATGTGCTCAGAGCCGGGGCTATGGCGGGAGCCTTTTTTGAAAGCTTTGTAATTTCCCAAATCATTAAAAGCTATTACAACAAGGGCGTTATTGATCCGCCTTTATACTTTTACAGGGACAGAGATATGAACGAAATAGATTTGGTCATTGAAGAAAACGGCGTGTTATATCCGTTAGAAATGAAAAAACATGCCGACCCGCAAAAAAGAGACGTATATGCTTTTGATATTATTGATAAAATCCCCAATGTTAAGCGCGGTCCGGGAGGTGTTATTTGTATGTATGATAAATTGATTACACTAAAGGATAGCGACAGGGTTATTCCCGTAAATTATTTATGAGTTTTATATTCCGAGCGATAAAAGCAGTCAGGACGCAAAAAGCTGCCGTAAACGGTCATATCCGTTTACGGCAGCTTTATCATTTCATTATTCAGCCGCTTCCTCTTCCGGCTCCTCGGTAGGCGCCGGAGTTGCCGCCTTTATTACCTTTACAAAGTTTGAAAGCATCGTTGCCGCCTGCGCTCTGGTTGCGCCCTCGGCAGGCTTGAACGAGCCGTCCTCAAAGCCGCGGATTATTCCGAGCGTTGATGCCTCGGCGATATCCGCCTTTGCCCAGTCGCTGATAGCTGCATTATCGGTAAATGCCGATGATGCGTTTTGCGGCTGCTTACCCAGATACTCGGCGGCGTTTGCAACCACCGACGCCATCTCCTGGCGGTTGATGTTCTGATTTCTCGCCCACATACTTGCAACATCTATTCTCTTAGAGATGATATTTGCCGCATTTGCGATATTTACATACGGCTCAGCCCAGTTCTCGCCCGTTACCGTACCCGAAACGGGAAGTCCCATAGCCGCAACTATCATCTTTATAAACTGTCCCTTGGTTATAGCCGAATCTGGTCTGAATGTGCCGTCGCCCATACCGTTTATGTATCCTGCCTTGCCCATATCGCTTATGTAGCTCTTTGCCCAGTGATTTACGGTATCGGTAAATTCGCCCGGAGCAAGACTTGCGGCAGGTGCCGCAGTTGCCTGAGGCTTATCGGTCACAGCGGCAGGTCTTTGAACGTCACCCGCTGCCGGCAGTGCGTTTGCGTCAAACGCCTTGGGCGTATAGTTATTCTTTACAAGCGTTGCCCTTGATTCGGGCTGTGTTACATAGGTAGTCTTGTCAAGGTGATCGTTTGCATACCAGCTTATGTGCGGAGGCTGGTTATAGCAGTTGTTATATGCGCCCGATGAATTTCTGTATACATCGTCATGCGCCAATGTGTAATAGTTGTACTCCGTCGGGATATTTGTCGAATACATTCTCAGAGCATACTCCTTAACAGGCGTTGCGACCTCTGCGATAATGGTCTTGTCCCAGTTTGCGGGTATTTCTATTTTTTCAACCGTTTCCTCTTCCTTTGTTATCACATAAGTTACAAATTCCTCACGCCAGTCGCCTATCATATCGCCCT
The DNA here is from genome assembly GCA_902783115.1 of uncultured Ruminococcus sp. GTDB lineage: Bacteria > Bacillota > Clostridia > UBA1381 > UBA1381 > 12844. The sequence continues at coordinate 2,165 of CACZPW010000026.1, forward strand.
GACCGCACATATTACCCTTTGTTGAGTTTATGGAATGTGTGCCTTCGGGAGTGAAAAGAGTAACTGTTTTACCCTGTGCGTCATCCCACTTATCGATCCTTATTTCTCTGCCTGCGCCCTTGTGATCCTGCAACTCGTCCTGAAGGTCGCCGTCCCAGAAAATCCTGCCGTTCATCGAAAAGCCGCCGCCGTTTGCGGTGATACGATCGGCAACGTTGCCCTTGTCGTCATGGTAGCCCGTACCTGCGGCGCCCCACATAACATAATAGCTGTCGCCGTAGCCGACGTTTGCTATAAGTCCACGGCCTGTGTCCTTTGTGCCGTTGTATACCTGGATAGCTCTGCCTGTCTTTGCGTCCTGTAAAACTATTCCCCACTTCTGTCTGTGCAAAGCGTTATCCGCGCCTATAGCCTCAGACCATTTCATTTTTGCAAGCTCTGTCGAGCTGTAGTCAAAATGCTCTGCACTGTCACTGTAGTCCTCTTTTGCTGTCATTGTTTCAAGACCCGGGTTTGTAGGTAAGAAATCACCTACATGGACAACATCACCGTGCTCAAGCTGTGATGACCATAAAACCTTACCGTCCTCGTCATACCAAAGCGCACCGGTAG
>CACZPW010000027.1 GCA_902783115.1 uncultured Ruminococcus sp.
GAAAACGGCATTATTCAGAATAAAGACCTTGAAATATGCAGTGATGTTAAGTCATATATCGGCCCCGATAAAGATGTGCCTGAATTTTCGTATATCAGGGGCAATCTTACAAACGCTTATTCCGATAAAGTAACGGATTATCACAGAAGCGTTGTATTTATGGATCTGTTCGGCGATGATTATCCAGCGGCGATGGTCGTGTTTGATAAGATGGATTCCGCCGATAAGACGTTCAAAAAAACATGGCTTATGCACAGCGCGGAAAGACCGGAAGTATCAAAAAACACTACCACGATTACAAGAACGCAAAGCGGTTTTGACGGTAAACTCGTAAATACCACATTGCTTCCTACCCGCGGCAATACAGATATAACAGTTGTCGGCGGTCCGGGCAACGAAATGTTCTTTATAGACGGCAGTGATGTATCGCCAAGTTCAACTGAAGTTAAAAACGGTAAATACAGAATTGAGATTTCTCCGAAGACAGAAGCTAAAAGCGATGTTTTCTTAAACGCTATGTATGTAACGTCTGCTTCGGCAAATCTTCCCGAGCTTCCCGTTTACAGCGAAACCGGCAACGGTTATGTAGGCGTAACGGTCAAGGACAGATTTGTTACTTTCTCAAGAGAAGCGATAATAAGAGACGATACATTCGATATAAATGTCCGCGACAACGGCTATAGTACGGTTTCCTGCCTGTTAACAGATATGGCAGAAGGCATCTGGAACATAAAAGGAAACGGTATAAGCATCAATGTCAGAAGCAACGAAGGGGAAAACACGCTTTACTTTAAAGCCGCTCCCGGACGCTATACGATAAAGAAATACAGCTGCGACAAGCCTGCGGTTACCGAAATCACATATGAAAAACAGGCAAAGAGAGAAATAGGTGATTTCTACGTATGGAATAACTTCGGCGCTCCCGATACAAGAGCAAACGGAACATTTGTTTATCTTGAGAAACCTACTGAAAACACTATGAATACCGCTTGTGTTGCAGTAGAGGTTCTTAAACAGCTTGGCGCAAGCGTCAGCGTATCAGGCGATCAGGCGACAATCACCTGCGGCACTAATACCGTTTCGCTTACGGCGGGAACAAGGAATTACCTTTTAAACGGCGAAGCGAGAAAATTTGATTTCGCGCCGTATTCTTCAAACGGAACGGTTTATGTAAGAATTAAAGAATTTGAAGATATTATAGGATACGATGTTTCATGGAAACCGGGAGCTAATATGCTGTATGTTCAAGCGAGATCATAAAAGGAGGAAATCTGAATGAAAAAAGCATTATGCCTTATTCTTTCGCTTTTGCTTATGTCCGACGTTGTATATGCGGCAGATTTCAGCTATGAGGAAAGTGAAAACGTCAAATTTCCCGTAACAGAGCGTATGGCGTTTTCAAGCACTGAGACGGTTGATTTTAACTCTCAGTCCACGTCTGCTTTTTGGGAGTATAAATTTGAGAACTGGCCCAATACGGATTGCGATTGGGTTCAGGGCGTTACCGGCGAAGAAACTGATTTTGCAATAAGCCTTGTTATGAAAAACGGCGCGGTTACTGCGCAGGAAGGCGAAAAGCAGGATAAGCTTTACATACTTTACTGCATATTAAACGACTCCGGCGCAACCTTTGCGGACGGCGGCGGGACAGTTACCTTTGAATACGACCTGAAGCTGTATACCGACTGCGACCGCTTTTCAATGTATAATATACCGCTTTGGACTGACAACGGCGGCGGAACAGAGCTTGATATGGTGCTGTTTGACGAGAACGGCAAGCTTGCCGGAACGGATTACAGCTATACGGCGGGAAAATGGATGCATCTTCTTATGAAAGTCGATTTTGACGCGAGATGCTGGAATGTTTGGGTCGACGGCGAGCAAGTACTGAGTAACAAGCCTATGGCAGGCGGTTATGCTTCGCAGAGCGACAGACTGGCGTTCTTTTTAAAGCAGGTTACCGAAAAAGGCACAGGAGAACAGGTTGCAGGCTTTGCGCTCGATAACCTTACCATATACGCCGAGGGAGGGGATATTTCCGAATATGCTTCACTTGAGGCTGAGGATATGAGCGGAAATAAATCTGAGCTTGACAATGTTTTTATACGCCCGACATTAAAACTTACCATAAGCGGCGTAAAAAACAAAGCTTTAGTCAATAATGAAAATTTTGTTATTGCGGACGAATACGGAAATGAAGTTCCGTACACGGGCAATTATAAAAACAATGTTTATACAATGACGCCTTCCGTGGATTTGTACCCGAACCGCGATTATACCATAAAAATTTCGGACAGAATACGAAATACCATGGCTGCGGGCAGACCCCCGTGCGGTAAAATATCTTTTTCAACAGGCGACTTTAAAGATATAGCAATAAGCAGCGCTGCTTTTTCGGCGGCGCCTGCGGCAGGAAAAACAGCTGAGATTTCTTATAAGATTACAAACAATCTGCAATCGGATTTTGCTGCGGGAATAACAGCGGTCATATATAACGACAAAAACGGCGCAGAAGCCATATTGCGCGTAAACCGCGAAATCACACCGGGCGACAATGAAGGCACGCTTGCGCTTGCTGTTCCCGAAGGCTTTGCAAAAAACTATACCGCAAAACTCTTTGTGACACCTGCGGACGGACTTGAGGTTTTGGACGAAGCTGATATAAATTAGGATTACCCAAAAATTCTCCTACTATATTAAATAAGAAAGGATGAAAAAGATGAAGGCATTAAAAAGTATTTTGGGGATTGCAATTTGCATTGCACTGTTTACGACAGCAGTAATTGCAGAAGCCTCTGTTTCGCCCGGGGATTTGTATGAAATCTACGATACGGAGCCTGAAAAGTTTTCGTATCTTGATAATGCAACCCTGTACGGAACAGCCGATGTAATAACGTTTGATACCCTTGGACTTCCTTATACAAGAGGAGTGCAGGGTTCCTGCCTTGATTTTGATTTTCAGGCATCGGGCAGAAGCGGCAGGACGGGCGACTATGCAGTTTCTATGAAGGCAAACACGGACGATGCCTTCGGCGGGGTTGGCGATATAGAAAGCGGCGGTTGGGATATGTTTTACGATGAGGGCATCGGCATTGGATATAATGCAACCGTCGGAGATACTCCCTCGCAGAATCATCCGCTGGTTATTGAATTTGATATTAAGACATACACAAACACAGACGCTTACGGCATATACATTTATCCCACATGGGTAGAAGAAGGCGATGCCTGCAACATATTCGGCTCTGACGGAAAAATAGCCGGTACGGATTATGAATATGAAGCGGATAAATGGTATCACTTTAAATGGGAAATAGACGGAAAACAGGCTTATGTCTATATCACTCCCGAGGACGGAGCGGAAGAGCTTATA
>CACZPW010000028.1 GCA_902783115.1 uncultured Ruminococcus sp.
CTTGCCCGTGCGGTGGCAGGCGAAGCGGATGTTCCGTTTTTCTCGATAAGCGGCTCGGATTTTGTTGAGTTGTATGTGGGCGTGGGTGCGTCAAGAGTCCGCGATATGTTTGAGCAGGCAAAAAAAAGCAAGCCCTGCATCATATTCATAGACGAGATAGACGCAGTCGGCAGACAAAGAGGAACGGGAATGGGCGGCGGTCATGACGAAAGAGAGCAGACCTTAAACCAGCTCCTTGTCGAAATGGACGGCTTCGGTAAAAACGAGGGCATAATAATCATGGCGGCAACAAACCGTCCCGATATTTTAGACCCTGCACTTTTAAGACCTGGCAGATTTGACAGGCAGATAGTTGTAAGCACGCCCGACCTTGCGGGACGTGAGGCAATTTTAAAGATACATTCCGCAAACAAGCCGTTAAGCCCCGAGGTAGACCTTGCCGAGATCGCAAGGGCGTGTGTTGGGTACAGCGGCGCAGATATAGAAAATCTGATGAACGAGGCGGCAATATTTGCTGCAAGGCGTGACCATACCGAAATAACAAGACTTGATATAGAGGACGCAAACCTCAAGGTCATGATGGGTACGGAAAAGAAATCACGGATCATGACGGATAAGGAGAAGAAGCTTACCGCATACCATGAGGCAGGTCATGCCATACTGTCGCATATAATAGATAAGACAAGCCATATCCATAAGGTGTCCATTATCCCGAGAGGCGGTGCGGGCGGATTTACCATGTATGTGCCTAATGAGGATAAAAGCTATACGTCAAAGAACGAGATCCTTGATAGGATAGTCGTTATGCTTGGCGGCAGAGCGGCAGAGGAAATGAAGCTTGACGATATTTCAACGGGTGCGTCAAACGATTTACAGAGGGCAACGGAGCTTGCGCATAAAATGGTGACAAAATTCGGTATGTCCAACGAGGTTGGCCCCGTTTCGTATGATGAGGGCGGCGAGGTATTTATAGGCAGGGATCTTGCACATTCAAAGCACTACAGCGAAGAGACCTCCGCACTTATCGACAGGGAGGTAAAGCGGATATTGCTTTGCCAGTATAAAAGAGCTAAGGAGCTTCTTGAAAGGTATGATGCCGAGCTTGAAGCTATTACCGATAAGCTGATAGAAAAAGAGACCATAGGCACCGATGAATTTCTCGGTTGCTTTGAGGCTTTGGAAGGAGGGAAAGAGAATGAAGGTAACTAAAGAGACACTTATAGGCGAGGCGCTCAACGAAAACTTTGATATTGCTCCCGTTCTTATGGAAATGGGAATGCACTGTCTGGGCTGTCCCGCATCGCAGGCGGAAACGATAGAGGAAGCCTGTGCGGTACACGGTGTTGATGCCGACGAAATTGTGGCAAAAATAAATGCGATCTTAGAGAAGTAAGGGAAAATGAAAAAATATCTGATAATAAACGGAGTAAATCTGAATATGCTCGGCGTAAGAGAGCCGGGGATATACGGTAACAAGTCCCTAAAGGCGTTGGAGGACGAGGTATCAAAAAAAGCGGACGAGCTTGGCGTTGAGGTGGCATTTTATCAAAGCAATATCGAGGGCGAGATAGTAAATGCCATACACGATGCATTGGGAAAATACAGCGGAATAATAATCAATCCGGGCGCATTTACCCATTATTCTTACGCTATCAGGGACGCATTTTCGTCAGTCAGGCTGCCTGCGATCGAGGTACACATCTCAAACGTTCATAAGCGTGAGGAATTCCGGCATAATTCCGTGATAGCAGCCGAATGTACGGGGCAGATCTGCGGGCTCGGCTTTTTGGGCTATTCGCTTGCACTGGAGGCACTTGTAAATGAAACAAAGGATTAAGAAGCTCATGGCGTCGGTGCATGATGATGAAGCGGTTTTGATATCATCGTATCCGAACATATTTTACTACAGCGGCTTTACGTCGCCCGACGCATATTTGCTCCTTACGCACGATAAAAAGTATATCATAACCGATTCAAGGTATTTTATCCAGGCGCGGCGTGAAGCGCCCGATATGGAATTATACGATATTTCAAAGGGCGTTTATGAGCTGATAAAAAAAATCCCCGAAACCAATATCGGCTACGAGGAGGAGCATCTGACCGTTTCAAGGTATAAAAAGCTTAAAAAGAAGCTTGCGGGCAAGCAGGAGCTTGTAAAAATGCAGAAAAGCATCAATGCTCCGCGCCGCATAAAGGACAAGCACGAAACAGAAAAGATAAAAGCGGCGCAAAGTATAGGCGATATGGCGTTTTCGCATATTCTAAACTTTATAAGACCGGGTATAAGCGAGGCACAGGTGGCGCTGGAGCTTGAATTCTATATGCGCTCTCACGGAGCCAAGGCTCTTTCTTTTGATACCATCTGCGCGTCGGGCGTGCGTTCTGCGATGCCTCACGGCACTGCCTCGGATAAGATAATCAAAAAGGGTGATATTCTGACTCTTGATTTTGGCTGTGTTTATAAGGGCTATTGCTCGGATATGACAAGAACGGTTGCAATAGGCAGTATAAGCGATACCGAGCGTGAGGTATACGGGATAGTTTCAGAGGCGCAGAAGCGCGCCTTAAAAAGCATAAAGCCGGGCGTAAAATGCTCGTATGTCGATTCCGTGGCAAGAAAATATATAACCGATGCGGGCTACGGTAAAAATTTCGGGCATGGGCTCGGGCACAGCGTAGGGATAGAGATACATGAGATGCCGTCCCTGTCGCCAAAATGCAATGATACGGTGAAAAAAGGGCATATTCTTACGGTGGAGCCGGGTATATATATCGACGGACATTTCGGCGTGAGGATAGAGGATTTGGTCAGCGTGGGCGATGACGGCATAGTTAATTTGACCGATTCGGAAAAAGAGCTTATAATTGTGTAAGAAAAAACTTGATTTTTTGGGCAAAATATATTACAATATATTCATTGATAACAAAAGAACATAGGAGGAATTTAGATATGATTTCAGCAGGAGATTTCAGAAACGGAAGAACCTTTGAGCATGAGGGTAACGTATACCAGATCGTTGAGTTCCAGCACGTTAAGCCGGGAAAGGGTGCGGCGTTTGTAAGAACGAAATTAAAGAATATCATTTCGGGCGGCGTTGTTGAAAAGACGTTCAGACCTACGGAGAAGTTTGAGGAAGCGCATATCGACAGACGTGATATGCAGTATTCGTACAGTGACGGCGATCTGTACTATTTTATGGATCCCGAAACCTACGATATGCTGCCGATAAATAAATCCGATGCAGAGGACGCCATGAAATTTGTAAAGGAAAACGATACCTGTAAGATAATGTCTTATAAAGGGAGCGTTTTCGGTGTTGAGCCGCCGACCTTCGTAGAGCTTATGGTGACGGAAACAGAGCCGGGCTTTAAGGGCGATACGGCAACCAATACTACAAAGCCCGCTACGCTTGAAACGGGCGCGGTGATTCAGGTGCCTACCTTTATTGACAATAACGAGCTTATCCGTGTAGATACAAGAACGGGTGAGTATATGGAAAGAGTTAAATAAGGAGATATATCAATGGGTGATTTATCAAACAGAGTTTCGTATATCAAGGGCTTGGCGGAAGGTCTTGATATGGGCGATGCAAAAAGCACGGAAAAGGTTATCGGTAAGATATTGGAAGTTCTCGAGGATATGGCGGATTCGGTTGAAGAGCTTGAAGCCGATATCGGGGAAGCATACGAGATGATCGATGAGATAGACGACAGCCTTTGTGAGCTTTTTGACGAGATAGACGGCGATGATTTATTTGACGAAGACGGTTATGACGATGAGGACGACTATGATTTTGACGATGACGACGATGGTGACGACTGGTACGAATTTGAGTGTCCGCTCTGTCATGAGGACGTTATGATAGAATATGATATGATCGACGATGATAACGCTATCGTTTGTCCGAACTGTCATAGGGAGATCCCGCTTGAGTTTGAGTTCTCGGACGAGGAGCTTGATAAACCGGAAGAATTTTAAACACTGCGGAGCTTTTCGGTAAAAACGAAAAGCTCCGTTTTTTGCAAATTGGTGTGAAAAATGCAAACGGCTGCACCGTAGGGGCGGATATTATCCGCCCGCAATTTACGGGGAAAAGGCAAATGCGGGAAGATAATATCTTCCCCTACAAAACCGCACATTTACACCGTAGGGAGCAACCCATGTGTTGTTCCGCCAAGTACGCCGTGTCGATATGCGGTAAAACGGAACGGCACGTTGACCGTTC
>CACZPW010000029.1 GCA_902783115.1 uncultured Ruminococcus sp.
AATGTTCCTACCGTCGCAGATTCATATGACGGTAATTCGTGAACCTCCAAAGTTCCGCTTGTAAGCATTACATATCCGAGCTGGAAAAAGCTTTTCGGATTTTCCGCTCCCGCCGCTTCAACCGATGAAGCTATTGCAATGCCGTTCTGTGAATCTGATTTGACCTGTGCAATGGTAAGGCTTGAAGCCGCTGCCGCCGCATTGATCTTTGATTCCGTATTTTTTTTGTCACTGTTAATTGTTGCAGCCTGTACCGCTGCGAGTGAACTTATCATTGCGATTGCAATCATTACGACAATCGAATGTTTCAAGTTCTTCATAAATAAAAAACCTCCTAAAATTACCGTAACATTACTGAAATTTTACAAATGTTACATAAATTTGTTTTGAATTACCAAAATGTTTCAAAACAATTACAAAGAGCATTATACAGGATATTTTTGGGTTTGTCAACACTTTTTTATAATTTTTGAAATAAAAATGACATAATTTTGACTTTAAACTGTAACAAAATAGGTCAAAACCCGCCATTTTTATGTATACTATTGTCAAAAAGCACAAACCAATATGCATATAATTATATGAAATTACCAAAAATTCGGCGTTTTTAAAAACAAAACCGCAAGTTACATTACAGAAATGTTACAAAAAAGGCAGTGTGCTGCGGTTGAAAAAGCCAAAATGCTTTGGTATAATGAGTACAATACCGTTTTTTACAGAGGGGTACGGGCATGAAAATCAGTATTACGGCAATAGCGGTATCACTTGCGGCGGGAATATTTTTGGCGGAGCGCTTCAGCATTGCGTCAATTATCATCTTTTATGCGGTGTATATACTCATTCATATATTATTAAGGAAAAAGGCGCTGCTTCATATCATATTGGCAGGTGTTTTTGTTTTTGGTGTGTCCATTACCCAATACCGTACCGCCATATATACAAGGGATCTGTATCCGTATCTTAACAAATATGTAGAAATGACGGGCCAAGTATCGTCCATACCCAAGGCTACGGACGGGAATATGCGCTATATCGTTGATGTAAGAGTGGTAAATATGTCGGGTGAAAAGCATAAGGTAAAGGAAAATATCCTGCTTACCACAAAGGAGCGTCTTGATTAGGGGGATACGGTATCGTTTACCGGATTTATCAAGGAATTCCCCGACAAAATGAACGAAAGCGGCTTTGATTTCAGACGCTATTATAAGTCAAGGGACGTGTATTTCAAATGCTTTTCGGATAAGCTTGAAAGCCCGGATATACGGCTTAAGAGCCACAGTCTGTATTCGGTATCGACGTCCTTAAAAAACAGTATTACCAAGATTTTGGAAAAATATACTTACGGAGATAAAAAAGAGCTTTTAAAGGCAATAATAGTGGGCGAGGGGAGCGTGTTTTCGGAGGATTTTGAGACAGCACTTTCAAAAACGGGAACAAAACGCTTTTTCTATCCCGCATATCTGCATGTATTTTTTATTTTGCTTCTGGTCGGAACACTCAGGCAGGCCGTAAGCAAGCGCTCCAGGGATATATTGACGGTCATTCTGCTTCTCTTGTACGCAGGCTGTCAGAGTACGCATCCGGTCATGATAAAGTGCTGTCTGCTGTGGTGTATAATGACGGCGTTTCGCAGACAGCTTGGGTTTGTGCATTTTATTGACGCCGTGAGTGCGCTTATTACAGCGGTCGGAATACAAAATCCGCTTCTTTTATATAATGAAGGCTTTGTTATGAGTATTGCTGCAAGTCTTTTGTTAAACAATTTCTATCCGTATTCAAAAGCGGCGCTTGACAGGATAAAATCAGGCAGAATTGGCGGATTTTTGCTTCAGTCAAGGTCTGTGTCGAGAATTATTTCCTGCGGCGTTATCTGTACGGTTGGGCTTTTGCCGCTCAGCGCATATTATTTTAACGGCGTTACGGTATATTCCATTCTTACCGCTTTGATATTCATACCGGCAACGGCGTTTATCCTTGCGGTGTCCGTACCCGTTTTTATATGGATAGCCCTATTCAGATCCGTACCGCTGTTTTCAAGGCTCATGTCGGTAGGACTGCTTCCGTATCTGAAGCTCCCGTATCTGATAGAGAAATTACCGTTTTCGTATATCGCTTTGCCCGCGCCCGGCATTATCTTGGTTATGGCATTTTATCTGGGTGTGTATATATTTTGGAGATATTTAAAGGACAGGCGGCATAAGCCCTATGCCATGTTTGCCGTACTTGCGGGACTGTTGCTGGTCTTGGGCGCAGGGCAGGTAATGCGCATTGGAACGGTGGAAATAAATTTTGTGAACGTCGGTCAGGGTGACGGCGCATTTATCCGGACGCCGTACAGAGAGGTGGTTTTAGTCGACGGCGGCGGCGGAGAGGAATACAACGGAGATTATGATCCGGGCGAGAGCATATATGTTCCGTATCTTGAACATGAAGGTATCGGAAATATCGACTGCGCTATCGTTTCGCACACGCATAAGGATCATATACAGGGTATAATATCTGCAATAAAGAGGCTTAAGGTTAGGCACGTTTACATACCCGAGGAGCTTGATTACAATGAGTATGCGCAGGAGCTTTTTGAGGAGGCAAGGAAAAACAAAACAAAAGTGCATACCGTAAGCCATGATACAAGACTGAGCTTTAAGAGCGGGCTTACAATAGATATGATTGTGCCGAAGGGCAGCGCAAGGTACAGCCGTGACGAAAACGACAGGGTGCTTATGGCGTATGCAAAATACGGTGATACGTCATGCCTGTTTACGGGCGATATGACCGCACTGTCGGAGTACAATATGCTCCGTTACCGTAAAGCGGAAAAAGCCGATATTTTAAAGGTATCGCATCACGGCTCGGATTCTGCCAATACGGAGAACTTTATAAACGCCGTATCACCGGATATTGCGGTAATAAGCGTCGGTGAGGGCAATACCTACGGTCTGCCGTCAAAGACGGTGTTAAAGAGGCTTGCCGGAACAAAGCTTTACCGCACCGATTTAAACGGCGATATACGTATGATAGCGGATAAAAAGAGGATCCGCAGAATAGATACATATAAATAATTGACGATTTTATCAAATTGTGATAATATGATAAGGAAGCTTTTGGGGGAGGTATGAGATCATGGCAAAAGCCGATACGGGACTTGCAAACCTGAGAAATCAGCTTAAAAATCATAATATTGCATCCTTGTACCTGTTTATCGGTGAGGAGGAGTATCTGAAAAAGGCATATATCGACAGGCTCCGCGCCGAGATCCCCGACGCGGGCTTCCCGGAATTCAATCATATACTCTTAAACGGAAAGCTGCCGCTTACCGAGTACGGCGATGCATGGGAGAGCTATCCGATGATGACGGACAGACGGCTTATGATAATCAAGGACAGCAAGTGTATGAAGCTCCGTACGGAAAAGGACGATCCCGAAAGCATCGAAGCCGTAAAGGAGTTCTGGATGGACAAGCTCAGCCATTTGAACGAGGATACGGTCGTTGTTTTTGACGAGGTATCGGTGGATAAAAGGAGCAGCGTATATAAGGAAATAAAAAAGAGGGGTACGGTTGCGGAGTTTCCGTATTTAAGCCCTTCGGAGCTTGTGACGTGGATAATTTCGGAATGCCTTGGGAAAAAGAGAAAAATATCCAAGGATAACGCCTTCTATCTTGCGCAGAGGGTCGATCCCGGTCTTAACAATATGGTAAACGAGCTTAATAAGCTCTATGATTACTGTGACGGCGAGATACTGAAAAGCGATATAGACAAAGTCGTATCAAAATCGCTTACGGTCATAAATTTCGATCTTACAAACGCAATAACGGACAACGATCCCCAAAAGGCAATGCGGGTGCTTGACGATATAAAGACGCTTACAAAGGAAAGCTCGTTTGCGATACTGTATTTGTTGTTTTCAAATATCGAAAAAATCCTGCGTGCGAAGCTGATGAAGCTCAAAAATCCCGGTGAAGCGGCAAAGGCGCTGGGAGTCAGCCCGTTTGCCGCACATAACTATATCGATACGGCAAGACGCATAAACGAGGACGCTCTGGTGAAAATGGCATGCCGTGTCGCAGAGATAGACAATGATATAAAAGAGGGCAGAACGGACGAATGGACAGCCCTTTACACCTTTGTTACGGAGTGTCTGTATTATCAGAGAGGATAGGACGGCAAGGGTATAATTACATTATTAAAATTATGAAAGGCAGGTCATCATTTACTGCGAGCGCAGAAAATGCGGAGTTGATTATGAAAATCAGAAAATTTATCCCGTTTTTTTTGGTATTGTTTACGCTTTTAAGCCCTGCTTCCGTATATGCGGACGGAATATCCGTATATGTAAACGGCAGCAAGCTTGATTTTGATGTGGAGCCACGGATAATATCGGACAGAACGTTTGTACCTATGCGGCGGATATTTGAGGCATTGGGCGCAACGGTCTCATGGGACAGCGCAACGCAGACCGTTACGGGACGCAAGGACAGTACGGTAGTAAATGTTTCGATAAATTCAAACACACTGTTCAAAAACGGCGTTCCGAAGCTTTTGGACGCCGCTCCGACGATCATAGATTCAAGGACATTGGTGCCCGTAAGGGCGATAGCCGAAAGCTTTGAATGTGATGTTGACTGGATACAGAACACAAAAACGGTCGATATCAAATCAAAGGAAACGATAGTAGAAGCAAAATCTCCTCTATCGGCGTCTGAGATATCAATGGAGGTATCGCCTGCGGTTTTCTATATAGAGGTATATGATGAAAATTCAAGAGCGACGGCGTCGGGGAGCGGATTTTTCATATCCGAGGACGGGATAGCGGTCACGAACTACCATGTTATTGACGGAACAAGCAGTGCGACAATAACAACGACAGACGGCAGTACCTACAGCGTAAGCCATATAATCGCTTACGATGAAACGCTGGATATTGCAATAATACGGGTAAACCAAACCGCAATAACGGGTAAGACCGTATCAAAATTCAAAACTGTTGCACTGGGCGACAGCGACAGCGTTGCGGCGGGAGAAACGATATATGCCATAGGCAGTCCGAAGGGACTTCAAAATACGCTTTCAAACGGCATAATCAGCAATCCCAAGCAGGTCGTTGACGGCGATACGCTTATACAGATAACCGCGCCGATTTCACACGGCTCAAGCGGCGGCGCGCTTGTAAACGAGTACGGAGAGGCGATAGGCATTACCTCATCGGGCTTTGAGGACGCGCAGAATATCGGATTTGCGATACCGATAAATTTTGTCAAGCTGTTTGATATAAGCAGCTCCGGTACTACCTACAAGGAATTTGCAAGAGCAGAACAGGGCTTTACACTGGAGCTTAACACCTCATATATCGAGATAGAGGCGGGAAAAAGCGGCGATGTTGTTGTCTTTGCCGACGGCAAGGGCGACGACTGGTCGATATACTGGTACACCGCCCGGGAGGACACCGTAAGCTGTAAGTGGGGCGATTGGAGAGGTGAGAACAATTCCTACTGCACGCTCACGATAACAGGTCTTAAGGAGGGAATTGCCACTGTAACGGTATATTCGGATGTTGATTTTAAGGGTAAGGATATAACCGTAAAGGTGACAAATCCGTATGTATACGTATATTCGGGTACGGATATCCCGACATATACCTCAATAACAGGTATGCCGCTTATCAAGCGTGATGAGCTTAATTACAACTATGTGTATTCGTACCGCTATGACGATATAAGCATACCGCAAAAATATGTGGACTACCTTTTGGATAACGGCTACACCTTCTACAGGGAAACAAAGGACGACGGAGTCAATACGTACAGCTATATCACGCCGCATAATGAAAGGATACTTGTTTCGATCGCCTTTAAATGGAACGAGGTGTGGATATACATACCAAAATGATATTATCGCTTGAAAATGCGTACAATGTATGCTAAAATATAAATCGGCGGAGGTGAACGGTCATGTCTGATATAAAGGAAATACTGTCGGCGGTCCGGAGCGGTACAATGTCTGTGGACGACGCATACCTGATGCTCAGAAAAAAACCGTTTTCCGATCTTGGCTATGCAAAGCCCGATCACTGCAGGAAAACGGTGCAGGGCGCAGGCGAGGTGATATACGGCGAGGGCAAGACCTCCGCGCAGATCGCGGGCATCGCCCGGTCGCTTATCGAAAACGGACAGGAAAGAGTGCTTGTGACAAGGCTTGATGCGCAAAAAGCCGTAACGCTTAAAAAAGAGCTTGATATGGAATACTCCGATACTGCCCGCATAGGCATCGTCGGGAAAATGCCCGGGGAGAGGATAGGGAAGATAGTTATCGCAACGGGCGGCACGTCGGATATACCTGTAGCAGAGGAGGCGGCCGTTACAGCCGAGTTTTTCGGCAACGCTACGGTAAGGCTTTATGATGTGGGCGTGTCGGGTATACACAGGCTTTTATCCAATACCGACGAAATAATGAGCGCAAACGCGATCGTTGCGGTTGCGGGAATGGAGGGCGCACTTGCTTCCGTTATAGGCGGCATGGCAGAGTGCCCCGTTATAGCAGTTCCTACAAGCGTCGGCTACGGCGCGGCGTTCGGCGGAGTTGCGGCGCTTTTGGCAATGCTTAATTCCTGCGCAAGCGGAGTAAGCGTTGTAAATATTGATAATGGCTTTGGTGCGGGCTATCTTGCCGGCATTATAAATAAAGCGACAGAAAAATAAAGGAATTTATGCCGCAATGCGGCGGCAAAAATAAAAGGGGGATCCAAAATGATAAAAAACATTTTTAAGAGCGTATTTCAGATCATAAAAAGTAAACCCACACTGCTTTGGGGACTTTCACTGCTGTATATTGCAATGGCAAGTCTTATAACGGTTCTGGGCGTTAACGTGCCGATAATCACAATTCCCGCAGTCGGTGTTCTTGAGGTGGGTATGGCGCATATATTCCTTACCGCATATACGGGCGGCTCAATAAAGACCGAGCAGCTTTTTTACGGCTTTAAAAAGGACGATGTTTTAAGAGTAGCGGGCGGTATAAGCTGGAAATATCTCTGGGAGTGTCTTTGGTTATTTGTACCCGTTATGAATATTATAAAGGCGTATCAGTACAGATTCACGCAGTACATTTTGCTTGATAACAAGGACGTGGGCGCGATGGACGCTTTAAAGGTTTCGATGAAGCAGACATACGGATACAAGGGGCTTATGTTCCTGGCGGATATCATAGTATATCTTGCGGTAGTGCTTGAGCTGCTTATATTTGCAGCCCTGTCATTTATTCCGTATGTGGGCATAGTGTTTGTTATAATTGCATTTTTTGTACAGATAGGCGTTATTTTGATTTTGCCTATGGTCACCGGACTTATAGGCGCGGCGTTTTACCGGGAAAGCAAGAACGGAACGAAGAATGTGGGCATAAGCTATACGCCCGTTCAGACAAACGAGCCTGACTGGGAATGTAAGGAATGTAATACGATAAATGCGGGCGGCACAAAATACTGCCGTGCCTGCGGTAAGGAAAAGGAATAAAGCGTATCAAAAAACAGGCTGCGGCAAAAATTTGTCACAGCCTGTTTTTGTGTGCATCAGACATACGATATAATAAGGTCCGTATCGCCCGTAAAGGTTATTTCATTATCCTGTGCGGGGATAAAAATACTGTCGCCCTTTTCTATGCTCATTGTTTCGCCCGCAAGATCCAGCTTGCCGCACCCGTCAAGCACCACGACCGATAAAAAGCTGTCTGCCTTGGTGCGCATGGTAAGCGATCCTTTGCATACCGCCTTATCAACGGTGAAATATTTACAGCTTATCAGTGTGTTGCCGTCATATTTTTTCTGTTCGGGCGGCGGCGTAAGAGAGGATACCTCTATTGCCTTTTCTATGTGAAGCTCACGGGGCTTTCCGTCCGCACCGACGCGGTTATAATCATAAACTCTGTAGGTGGTATTTGAATTTTGCTGGATCTCACAAATCAGTATACCCTCGCATATCGCGTGTATGGTACCCGACGGAATAAAGAAAACATCGCCCTTGTGAACGGGTACTTTGTTAAGTATCTCTGTAAGAGTATTGTTTTTGATGCGCTCTTCAAACTCCGATCTTGATACCTCATGGGACAAGCCGTAGTATAAATACGCCCCGTCCGCGCAGTCAACTATATACCACATCTCGGTTTTTCCGTACTCATGTTCGTTCATAAGGGCATATTCATCGTCGGGGTGTACCTGGACGGACAGATTCTTTTTTGCGTCAATAAGCTTTATAAGAATCGGGAAAAAATCAAAGCGGAGCGCATTTTTTCCGATACATTCCTTTCCGTTTTCCTTTATGTATTCAGAAAGGGTAAGCCCCTTGAATTTGCCGCTTGCCACAACGCTTTCACCGTCGGGATGTGTTGATAATTCCCAGCTTTCGGCAGCACACGAAAGCTCTGTTTTTTTGTTATATTCGTCGATAAGACGCCTGCCGCCCCATAAATAGTCCTTTATTGCGGGTGTCAATTTTACCGGTGATAGATCCATTCTTTTTCTCCGTTTCATTTTTATTATTTAGTTGATTATACCATTTATGTTTTTTAATGTAAAGAATTTAAAGGACGTTTTTCGTAATTTTTATAGACAAATACGGAAAAATGGTATACAATAAGAAAAATAAAAAAACAGTGAGGTATTTAAACATGTATATAGGTATAGACTTGGGCGGTACAAATATAGCCGCAGGATTGGTCGATGAAAAGGGAAGAATAATCAGACAGGACTCGGTAAGAACGCTAAAGGAGCGCCCGACAGACGAGATAGTAAAGGATATGGCAGACCTTTCAAAAAAACTCATAGCCGACGAGGGCTTGAAAATTTCGGATATACGGGCGATAGGCATAGGCTGTCCCGGCACGATAAATGTGGAAACGGGCGAGATCGTATATGCGAATAATATACCGATGGAGCATTATATGATGGCGGATAAGCTCAGGGAGTTCATTGACCTGCCGGTATATATCGACAACGACGCAAACTGCGCGGCATTGGGCGAATACGCCGTAAACGGACAGGGCGCGAAGGCGTTTGTGCTCGTGACGCTCGGAACGGGCGTCGGCGGCGGCGTAGTCCTTGACGGGAAGGTGTTCCATGGCTTTAACGGCGCAGCCGGAGAGCTTGGTCATGCAACACTGATATGCGGCGGTAAAAAATGCACCTGCGGCAAGGAGGGCTGTCTTGAGGTATACGCCTCGGCGACGGCGCTTATCGAGCAGACAAAGGAGGCTATCGGAAAGGATCCCGACGGCGTTATGGCGCATATTGCCGAGGCTGAAGGTGAGATAACAGGGTGTACGGCGTTTGAAGCAATGAAGCAGGGCGATGAATACGGAAAGGCAGTCGTTTTGCAGTATGCAAGGTATCTTGCGGACGGAATTGTAAGCATTGAAAACATATTCCAGCCCGAAATTATCGCAGTGGGCGGCGGAGTAAGCAATGCGGGCGAGGCACTGTTCGGACCTGTGCGTGAGTATGTAAACAGGACGGGGTATAATAAATTTATGCCAAAAACCAAGATAGTAAAGGCAGTTCTCGGAAACGATGCGGGAATAATCGGCGCCGCGATGGTCGCACGCAACGGAATCGGCCGATAATGTATGCCGGGACATTGTATGCGTAAGAAAGGGCTTAACGGATAATTATGAAACAGTTTGACAAAAGAAATCTGACGCTTGTTATGGATTTTTACGAGCTTACCATGAGCAACGGCTATTTTGCCGAGCAGGACAGGGACACATGGGTCGCTTTTGACGTATTTTACAGAAAAAATCCCGACGGCGGCGGATTTTCCATATTTGCGGGGCTTGAGCAGATAGTGGAGTACATAGAGGATCTGCATTTTGATGATGACGACATCGAATATTTAAAAAGCAAGGGAATATTTTGCGACGAGTTTTTGGAATACTTAAGAAATTTCAAATTCAAGGGCGATATCTACGCATTCCCCGAGGGTACCGTAATGTACCCTTACGAGCCTGTGATAACGGTGGTTGCGCCGCTTATCGACGCACAGCTTGTTGAAACGGGAATACTTTTACAGATAAACCACCAGTCCCTTGTTGCGACAAAGGCAAGCAGGATAGTGCGTGCCGCACAGGGCAGGGCGGTTTCGGATTTCGGAGCAAGACGGGCGCATAATATGGACGCCGCAATATACGGCGCAAGAGCGGCATATATCGGCGGCGTGGGAGCAACGGCGACGGTGCTTTCGGGCAAGATGTTTGATATTCCCGTAGTCGGGACGATGGCGCACAGCTGGGTAATGTATTACCGTGATGAGTTTACGGCGTTTAAGAAGTATGCCGAAACATATCCCGATGCGGCGATTTTACTGGTTGATACCTATGATGTTTTAAAAAGCGGTATTCCGAGCGCAATACGGGTCGCAAAAGAGGTGCTTGAGCCTATGGGCAAACGGTTAAAGGGCATTCGCATAGACAGCGGCGACCTTGCATATCTGTCAAAAAAGGCAAGGAAAATGCTTGACGAGGCGGGGCTTTGCGACTGTCAGATAGTGGCGTCGAACAGCCTTGACGAATATACCATTGATTCGATCATAAAGCAAGGGGGCAAAATCGACAGCTTCGGCGTGGGCGAAAGGCTTATAACCTCGAAGAGCGAGCCTGTTTTCGGAGCCGTATATAAGATCGCGGCAGTTGAAAAGGACGGGGAATTCGAGCCCAGGATAAAGGTATCGGAAAACGTTGAAAAGATAACGAATCCGGGACTTAAAAAGGTCTACAGAGTTTATGACGAAACGGGAAAATCCGTAGCCGATATCATCGCAAAGCATGATGAGGTAATCGAGGATAAGGTGCCGTTTCGGTATGTCGATCCGTCTGCGCCCTGGCGCAAGCGTGAGTTTGAAAACTGCACCTATAAGAATTTGCAGGTACAGATATTCAAGGGCGGTAAATTGGTCTATGATCTTCCGTCCCTTGACGATATCCGTGATTATGTAAGGGCGCAGAAGGAAAACGAGGTCTGGGACGAGGAACAGCGTTTCCAAAATCCGCACAGGCATTATCTGGATATGACTCCGGATTACTATGAAATGAAGATGGAGCTTTTGTACAAGGTACAAAAATAATTTCAGGGGATATACCATGATACCTATTAAGGGTGAAATATACAAGCTGAAAACAGAATCCATATCGTCTGACGGAAACGGCGTTTGCCGCCTTGATTCGTTTGCTGTTTTCGTGCCGATGTCCGTACCGGGAGATACGATGGCTGTACGGATAAAAAACGTAAAGGCACGGTATGCGACGGGCGAGATAGAGGATATAATCGAAGAATCGCCACACCGCACAGAGCCTGTGTGTAAATATTACGGGCGCTGCGGCGGCTGTCAGATACAGAATACGGACTATAAAACGCAAATCGCCGAAAAAACCGCAATGGTGGAAAATGCCGTGCGGCGGATAGGCGGTATTGCGGATTTTTCGGTTGATGAATTTATTGAGTGCGATAAGCCTTTCCGTTACAGGAACAAGGTGATATTTTTCTGTGATGACGGAATAGGTCTGTATCAGAGAAGCTCGCACAGCTTGGTCGGGCTTACCGATTGCAGACTGGCAAATGAGAAGGTGAAAAATATTATTGAAGCGGTAGGCGCCTATGCAAAGGAATGCGGCGTTCCATTTTACAGTGAAAAAACACATAAGGGTGTTTTGCGGCTTATTTTTGTGCGGAATAACAGTAAAAACGAGTTTATGGTCGTGCTGTCGGTAAATGCCGTCAGTATTCCAAACCCGGATATGCTGATTTCGGCACTTGACAAATTGAACGTGGTTTCGCTGTATCTTAATATTGACAAGCGTAAAAATTCAACGGCAATGAGCAGGGATAACCGCCTGCTGTACGGAAGAAAAAGTATTCGGGAAGAGCTTTTGGGAATACGGTTTGAGATTTCGCCCGAATCATTTTTTCAGGTAAATTATGAACAGACAAAGCGTCTTTATCAAAAGGCGCTGGAATTTGCCGCCATAACCAAGGACGATACCGTTATGGATCTGTATTGCGGGATAGGAACCATTTCCCTGGCGGCGGCAGGGTATGCAAAAGAGGTAATAGGCGTTGAGGCGGTAGAGGAAGCGGTTTGCGACGCAAGGGATAATGCAAGGAATAACGGCATAGAAAATGCCGGATTTTTATGTTCACGGGCGGAAAATATCGTACCGAAGCTAATTGAGGACGGGAAAAAACCGGATATTGTGATCATGGATCCGCCACGCGCAGGCTCGGATAATGTGACAATATCCGCAATTTTAAAGGCAAGCCCAAAGCGTGTGGTCTATGTTTCATGTAACCCCGCAACTCTCGCACGGGATATACGCACATTTGCCGATAACGGATATGCCGTGTCACGTTCCGCTGCCGTTGATATGTTCCCTCAAACCATGCATGTGGAGACGGTTGTGCTTTTGTCCAAACTAAAGTCAAGTGAGCATATTGAAGTAGAGCTGAGCATGGATGAGCTTGATTTAACAGCGGCTGAGAAAAAAGCGACATATCAGGAAATAAAGGATTATGTGCTGGAACACTACAATTAGAAAGTCAGCCAGCTCAATATCGCACAGGTAAAACGCAAGTACGGCATCTTTGAAAGAGAAAACTATAATAAGCCAAAATCCGTAGATTCAAAACAGCCGGGATGCACAAAAGAAAAAGAAGATGCTATTGCGGAGGCGTTGAAACATTTTGGGATGATTAAGCAGTAACGGCATAAGTTGATAAATAACTGACCGGTTTAAGTGTTGAGCCACATCCTATGTCGAACATAATAGAACAGGATAAAAACACTGCCCTCTTTGCAGAATGCAAATGGAAAAACGAAAAGGTTGACCTTGGTGTTTTAGAAACACTTGTAAAACGCAGCGAGCTGTTTAACTATAAAACAAAGCATTACTACCTGTTCTCAAAATCAGGCTTCACAAAAGGGTTCGAGGATAGGGCGAAAGAGATGGGTAATGTGAGATTGGTAGAATATAAAGATATTTGTTGATCAAGGAGGATATTATGAATAGATTTGATATTATAAATACAATTGGTGATAAATATAGAGTAGGCAATACGGAAACAGGTGAGTTTAGCTATGTTCAAGCGTTAAAATCAGTTGGTAAAGATATAAAAGACTATCAAAAAGCGACTACAGGAACACAGCACCAATTTCTTGATTTACGATTTGAAAATGAGCGTTTAGTTGTTCTTGTCGAGTGCAAAAATAAATTTAGTCGATGGGATAAGGTGAAAATTCAAGGGCAGCTACAAGATTATGTTCGTTTTGAAAAAGCTTATTCGGACAAAAGAATTGTAGCTATACTTGCTGAAACTGACGGTGATGATATATGGGTTTGGTATGGGCAATCTGTTATCGTAGACGATGAACACCGTATGGAAGAAGAATCAGTTCTTCGGGCGTTTGAAGAATATGAAAATCTATGCTTTGGTAAGGTTAACGATAAGATTAAAGTTGTTGACTCTATTAAGACCTTAAATGAAAAGCTTCATTCTGATGGGATCAATGAAAAATTGCGTAGTCAGTTTGTTGGAACTTGCCTTCTCGCACTTAAAAATGGGCTTGTCTATAATAATATAAAAGAAACTATTGATCCCGATACTGGGAAGAAAAAAGCACCTGAAAAAGTTGTAATAAAAAATATAAAAGATATCTTATCTGGCTTGCTTGCTCGTGGTGGTAGTCTTAATAAAGCAGGCAAACTCGCTGTTTTGAATAGTAAAGTTCTTGATGACCAAGATGTTACTAGTTTAACTTATGATGAGTTAAAAGAAATTTTGCAATTCATTGATGATAATGTTGTTCCATATATAAACGATAAGAGTACCGCTGGACAAGATTTGCTTAACTTGTTCTTCACTACATTTAATAAATATGTTGGTAAGTCAGATAAAAACCAAGCATTCACGCCCGATCATATCTGTGATTTTATGAGCAAAGCCGTGGGTGTTAATAAAAACTCTCGTGTTCTTGATCCCTGTTGTGGAAGTGGTGCGTTTCTTGTTAGAGCCATGACTGATGCAATGGATGATTGCGATACCGAAGAAGAACGTGAAGAGGTAAAGAAAAATCAAATTTTTGGTATAGAGTATGAAGAGGGAGCATTTGGATTGTCATCTACTAATATGTTAATACACGGCGATGGCAATTCAAATGTCGTTCAAGATTCCATGTTTAAACGAACAAAATGGATTGAAGAAAACAATATCAATATAGTGTTGATGAACCCTCCATATAACGCCACTAAAAAGTGTTGTGATCCGTCATACACTAAAAAATGGAAATCCACAAAGAAAGATGATCCGTCAAAAGGATTACATTTCGTCGAATGGGTTGCTCGTCATGTACCATCTACTTGTAAAATTGCTGTGTTGTTGCCTATGCAAGCGGCAATAGGAAACAAAGGCGATACAAAACTTTTCAAAAAGAAAATGTTAGATAAATACACTCTTGATGCCGTTTTTTCTTTACCTGAAGATATGTTTTATCCTGGAGCATCAGTAGTTGCGTGCTGTATGATATTTGATTTATCTCAAAAGCATGAAAAATCAAACAGGGATACTTTTTTTGGATACTATAAAAAAGATTATTTTGTGAAACGCAAAGGCCTTGGTAGAGTAGAAAAGACTGATACAAATGGAAATAGTTTATGGATTCAAGTTGAGGAAAACTGGCTTAATTTATATAAAAACAGGCGTGAAGTTCCAGGAATGTCAGTTATGCATCGTGTGACATGGGAGGATGAATGGCTTGCAGAAGCATATATGACGAAAGATTGGACAGAACTACAAAAAAGAGATTTTGAAAAAACTATTAATCTATATTTTTCATATATTATTCGCAAAGGTTGCATTAAAGAATCTGATAAAGTTTGGATGAATGATTATATCGAATCATTGCATACTGACTATACAGTTCAAACTGAAAAGACAACTAATTTTAGTTTAAATATCTCTGAATGGAAGAGTTTCCAAATTGGGAAAATGTTCAAAATCTATCCGACAAAAGATTATAAAGGAATGTCAAACACCGATTTGGATGATGGCGGGACTACTCCAGTAGTTGCTAATAGTGCTATGAATAACGGTATAAATGGGTTTTCGACATTAGAGCCTACGGAACAAGGTGGGATAATAACATTCAGCGATACAAC
Organism: uncultured Ruminococcus sp.; assembly: GCA_902783115.1. Taxonomy (GTDB): domain Bacteria; phylum Bacillota; class Clostridia; order UBA1381; family UBA1381; genus 12844. The sequence continues at coordinate 15,186 of CACZPW010000029.1, forward strand.
GGAAGGCAATACGTTCTTCTATCAACCAGAGCCGTTTATTGGGTTTGCGCATGTTCAAGGTATGCATGAATATGGTAACCATCACTGGACGGAAAAGCAACTTCTTTTTTTAACAACAATTCTAACCTTTGCTAATTGTGATTTGTTTAACTATGGTAGAAAAATGCGACGTGATACCATTGCAAATAGCATAATTAAGTTGCCCGCACAAAAAGTTGGAAATGATTATGTTTTTGATGAAGAGAAAATGTATTCAGAAGAAGGGTATATTCCTGATTGGGAATGGATGGAAACTTATATAAGATCTTTGCCATATAGTGATAGAACTTGAGGTGATATGGATGTGGAGAAAATTCCGCTGGGATATGTTTGTTACATCTTTTATTCCGTTGTGGTTTTCTATTATTGTTTTCAGTATATGGAAAATAGTAGAAAATTCAATTGATATTTGGGACAAGAAAAGTAAATATATCGACAATATTGTAATGTGCATCGAAAAGAGCTGCGTTGAGCTGTGTGTTACGCTTGTTGTTATTTTGCTTGTTTGGATTAGTATTAGTGGAATTAGCTCTTTTATAAAGGAACGTAAATCTACTAGAAACAATCCAAAAGGAACAATAATACGTGCAACTAAAGCTAACAAACTATCTTCTGAATTTTTGCTAGCGTATATACTTCCTATGCTAGCATTTGACTTTGGAGATATAAAGGATATAGTTTTGTTCGTTATATATTTTTCTGTATTGGCTTATTTGTGTATAAGGAATAATAATATTTATACAAATATTCTTTTGGAATTCAAGGGTTATAAAATGTATAACTGTGATATTGAATGTTCAGTTCTTGAAAAGAAAAAGATTTACCATGACAGCTTAATAATAAGCGAAGATGATTTAACCCAGATGGAAGAAAACGAGATACCATATTGGGATTGTGATAAATATATTTATATAGCAATAAACGAGGGGGAAAGAAAGTGAGCAAAGCCGTACTAAAGACAATATGCAAATGTGGAAAAGGTGGTCAATATTCTTGGAGTTTATTTTTCTTCAAAATTGACAAAAGAAACAAACAACCTTATAAAATGTTTAAAGTTCGTTTTAAAAAAGCTGATTATCTTACTACATATGCATTTAATCTAATAGAAACTGTTGAAAAATTCCAAATCGAGCCCATAAGTGATGTCCAGGATTATGATGGCGAGAATTCAAAAGTATCATGTGATAAAATTGAATTGTCTAATCAACTAATTAGTGAACAGTGGACATTATTTACCGAGGCTGTTGCGAGTGCTACTGACAGCAAAGCCAACGGAAAAATCAATGGTTATATAGTGTACGGACAACCTTTAAACGAAGACTCCAAGCCTATTACACTTGTTAAAGTGGCAAATCCTATAACTAAGCTTACAAACAAGAAAAGTGTAATATTCACAACTACTGCAAGCGATGAACTGGAATTAATGTCTGATGATGTATGCAGACTTTATCTTACTACTGACTTTATTGTTTTTGGTGGAACTATGTATACATTCAATCATACATTCGAAACAATCTTTAATCTTGAGAAAACAATGGCGAAGGTGAAGAATGATGCTATTGAAGAGATATTAAGTACAAATGCTTTTTCTGATCCTGAAGAATTTAAAACATTGGCAGGAAAATACAAATCAACTCGCACGTTTATAACGCTTAAGGAAGAACGTGTAAATAGAATTAAAGATAAACGTAGTAGGAAGAGAGTCGCAGAAATGCTAAAACTCCCGCTTGATAATAATGGAGAGTTTAATATAACAAAACCGGAAGAGGCATCGCTTTTATTGCGTTACCTGTGTTTCAAGATATTCCAAGATAATGAAACTATGGATGTACTTGAAGCAAATACAGTAAATAAATTGAATCTTGCATAAAAAACATTAAATACACAAAAGCAGCAGACCGACGATCTGCTGCTTTTTCGGGTTTTAGTCAACTATGAGTCAAGTAAAATCACGCCCGGAACGGAAGATATTTTCTGTTTTTATCCGACATTGAATCAGGAGAGATTTTAATTAGTCCTAATTCACAGGTTTCATTAAGCAATCTTGAAATCATTGAACTGTTTTTACTATCAATGTCAAATCTTTCTCTTAATGACGCATTAGTCATAACATCCCTGTTTACACGCTTAATACAGGCGTGTAAATAACACGCTCTGTATCTGTCATCTTTTGTCATTTTTGCATATTCTTTATGTGCGTATAGTATGACTTTTGTATGGTCGTTATATATTTCTATTTCGGTTTATAATGTTTTTCTCATCATTACTTGACTATTCTCGTCAAATATAGTATAATTGAGGAGAAAGTAAAAGGGGTGGGGCAAATGCGCCGATTTAATTTCAATATTTTGAAAGATAAAAAATGGGATAATGAGATAGTAAACTATCTCTCCTTGATTCACGAAGCAAAAGGCAAGCAGTCTTTGTGTTTGAAACAAAAGCCCGATGAGCTTGAAAAACTTGTAGAAATTGCAAAAATTCAAAGTACGGAAAGCTCCAATTCCATTGAGGGTATCAGAACAACTCAAACAAGGCTAAAACAGCTGATGAGCGAAAAGACAACTCCCCGCAATCGTGACGAAAAAGAAATTGCAGGATACAGGGACGCTTTAAATGTCGTTCACGAAAATTTTGAATATATTCCATTAACGCCGAATTATATTTTACAGCTGCACAAAATTATGTTCAGCCATACGGATTCAAGTTTTGGAGGCTCATTTAAGAATGTTCAGAACTATATTAGTGCAACAACGGCTGACGGTAAAGCATATACCCTGTTTACTCCGCTCAGCCCCTATGAAACGCCTCCGGCAATGCAAGAACTTTGTGATGAGTTTAACCGTGTTATAGGCGAAGGTAAGATTGATCCGTTGCTTGTGATACCTGTGTTTATTCACGATTTTTTGTGTATTCACCCGTTTATTGACGGAAACGGAAGAATGTCCCGTTTACTTGCAACGCTTCTTTTGTATCGCTGTGGATATGAAGTCGGAAAATACATTTCCCTTGAAGCTAAAATTGCAAGGGACAAAGGCGCATATTACGATGCTCTTGAACTGTCACAGAGCGGATGGCTCGAAGAAAAGGATGATCCGACGACATTTATTAAATATTTACTCAGTACGATTATTTCGGCATACAGAGATTTTGAAGACAGAATAAATATTTTAAGTCCGTCATCGTTTGAAACGGTTAAAAATGCCGTTGAAAGTAAAATTGGTAAATTTACCAAGAGTGATATATTAGAGCTTTGTCCGTCTATAAGCGCTTCAACCGTTGAAAGACATTTGAAAAAACTATGTGCTGACGGCAACATCGCAAAAGGCGGTGGCGGTCGCTCAACATTTTATATAAGGAATAAATAGAATTATAAGCAATTATCATTCAAAGTAGAAAAACAATTAAATCATATAGATTAAAGCGGTTTTTCGGAGCCGCTTTAATTTTTTGAAAGGAGGATTTTTGCCTGCAAACTATCAGGAATATATGCGTCACGCAGACGAGGTGGCTTTAACTTTAACTAAAAGCTCACAGAATTGGACTGCATTTTTAACTACTGCCGCAAGGCTGTATGTGATGCTATGGAATAAGGACAGAAATAATGGGGTGAAAAGATGTCTATTGAGAAAGTAAGAAATTATTTTAAACAGTGCGGTATGGAAGAAAAAATCCAAGAATTTGAGGTGTCAAGCGCAACAGTGGCGCTTGCCGCACAAGCGCTGAGCTGTGAGCCGTGCAGGATTGCAAAAACGCTTTCATTTTCGGTAAACGGAGCGCCGGTTCTCATCGTGACAGCGGGCGATATGAAAATCGACAACAGCAAATATAAAGCATATTTCGGCACGAAAGCAAAGATGTTAAAAGCAGATGAAGTCACACAGGCAGTCGGGCATTCGGTCGGCGGCGTTTGTCCGTTTGCCGTAAATGACGGGGTAAAGGTTTACTTAGATGATTCGCTAAAGAGATTTCAAACCGTATTTCCCGCCTGCGGCAGCAGTAACAGCGCGATCGAATTGACGATACCCGAATTGGAACGGTATTCAGCATTTGTTTCGTGGATAGATGTTTGTAAAAGCGTGGCAGAAAGTGCGTAAATAAAAGGCATATACCGTGATATGATGCTCATGGTATATGCCTGTTTATTTATAGTTTTACAAACGGAATCAAACGATCAGCCCTTGGGGTGATGATCCTCGATATCCTTAACCAGTGTCTTTAAAATATCTGCGGCGTCAAACTCACCTGTGCCGATAGCAACGCTGTGGCTGAATACAGTACCTGCGTCCTCGCAAGCCCATGTCGCATAGAATGTATCCTCGCACTGATATATCTCAACAAGAGAATCCGCATACTGATACTCCTCCAACTTTTCGCCGCCGTATATACCCGATATATCTTTGTCTCCGGGTGCGGTGCGTATTACAAGCTCGGCACTTTCGCCTATGTCCCAATGCCCCTGAAGCTCAGCCATATTCTCCGATTCAAGATATCTGTAAGCATCTATCGTTACCGGCGGCTCGGGCTCGGATACAACATAGGATATTTCGTTTTCACCGCTGCCTATAACTGCATTAAGCTCCTCAAGCGTATCAAAATCCTGCCACGGGTTCGGCATCGACGGCTCTTCCTTGGTGATTAAAACCGTTCTTGCTTCGCCGTCCCATTCAACTGTGCTGTTCATACCCTCCGCAATAGCTCTTACGGGTACCAAAGTCCTGTCGTTTACGATCTTTGCGGCAACGTCAAGAGTTATCTCTTCCTCGTTTACAAACATTTTATGAGAGTTTATCTGCAAAACTATGCTGACATCGCCAACAGGCTCGTATGATGTTATGGTTTTTGTGCTGTCGTCCCAAAAAACCGTTGCTCCCATAGCTTCAAAGATGGCGCGCATCGGAACGAGTGTACGTCCTTCGTCTATTATCGGCTTTTGATCGGCAAATTCAAGCTCCTCGCCGTTTAAGGTGACCTTTATCTCATCCTCCGCCATTACCGTGAACGCGCTGCCTAAAACCGCAAGCAGGAGCGCCAGTGTGATTGAAATGATTTTTTTCATGAAAATTCCTCCGTTTCGTTGTTTGCTTTTGTTATATTACATTATAGAACATTTTTCTTGCTTTGTAAAGTGGCAGACCTGTATTTTTACATAAAGATAACAATTTTCATTCATTGCTTGCCATATATAGTGCAATATGCTAAAATCAAAGAAAAAAGGAGGCGGTATGCTATGACATTAAAGGAGTACAGAGCAAAAGCAAGAGAGGCTTTGACAGGTAAGTATTGGGGAGCCTTGGCGGTTTGCCTTTTGGTATCGCTTATAGTAGGTATTGTAAGCGGTATTGGCACGCTGTTTGAAACCATTGCAAAAAACAACGGTCTTAACGGGGTTACCGGAACGGTAATAGCGATCGTGGGAGCCGTATTTGTAACCAATCCGCTGATAGTGGGACTTAACAGGTATTTTATTAAGTCGATAAAGGAAAAGCGTGAGGTAAATGACCTTGCATATCCGTTTCAAAACGGATTTTCAAGAACGGTGACCACAATGCTTCTTGAAACGGTTTATGTTATGCTATGGTCGCTGCTTTTTATAATTCCGGGCATAGTAAAGAGCTATTCCTATTATATGGTCGATTACATATTAGCCGAAAATCCTCAGCTTGAAACGGAACGCATATTTGAAATATCAAAGAAGGCAATGGACGGCTACAAGATGCGCGCGTTTTTACTTCAGCTTTCGTTTATCGGATATTATATACTTTCAATAATAACCTTTGGCATAGGATTTGTATTCCTTGCGCCGTATCTGAGTATGGCAATGACAGTATTTTACGATGATGTAAAGAAATCGGCGATAGAACGGGGAATAATACAGCCCGGAGAACTCCCGGAAGAGTAAGAGTAGGGCTGTGATAAAATGCAGTAAACAAAAACGCAGGGGCGGTTTTTAAAACAGCTCCTGCATTTTGTTTATTCGTTTTTTATCTTGTTATAATATCAACATCAACATTGAAGATTTTTGCAACCTTTAAGATCGTATCGATATGTCTGCCTGATGCGGCTGCCATATGATGTGTCGGACCTGCCTCGCTCCATTTATTGCAGAACTCTCTTGCGCCGCACTTAAAGCGTGTACGCATATTGGTATCGCCGAAGGTGAAGATCGGGCCCTCCTCATTTACGCCTTCAGCCACAACAAACTTAAAGTGACCGTCCTTATCCTGTGTTATGCCCAGATATGTAACAGGACCTAAATGGGGATAGAACTGCGTAAGATAACCGCCGCCTGTTTTACCGTGGAATACGGGAACTATCTTCATAGTAGGCTTCTTCGCCGATATATCCGCATCGCCCGAGCCTGAATGTCCGATTATACATATATCCTCGTTAAAGTCGATAGAATACATTTCGGACAACTGTCCCATGCCTGATATGGTCTTTAAAATGCTCATTGCCATTGAAACCTTTATATCGCCCTCGACCGCACAGGCAGTACCCTGCTTGATAAGCATCGAGAATGCGGGAATAAGCATACTGTCAAGCTCGCCTGCCTTGCCCTGTGCGAAGCCGTCATAATGCGAAGCGATAAATCCGAGCTGTTCATCCTTTACCCATTGCTCAAATGCAACAACATATTTTGCCATATCCCATACTTTTTCTATGGTTCCGCCACCCTCGATATCAAATGTATCAAGAATATCCTGCGCCTTCTGACGGATAGCGTCCTCGTCTGTAATATCATCAGCTATTGCCCACATCTTTTCCCAGTCAAACTGCTTGGTGTAAAGGAACATTCTGTGATAGAGATTTGTTTCA
>CACZPW010000030.1 GCA_902783115.1 uncultured Ruminococcus sp.
AACACCAAAATCAAGAAGCCCTCGGTCTAATCGATCAAGCACTACGGTTCTGTCGCCGCTTATAATATGATACCGAAACAGCGGATAGCGGGTTTTGAAATTTTTGATTTTTCGTGCTACAGAAGAAATCAAATATGATTCGGCACAACCGAGATATACATCGCCGCCTTGCAGGTCGTCAATAGCCTTAAATTCATCAGTCGTTTTATCAACCATATCAAGAATGTCCTCAGCACGCCTTCGCAAAAGTATTCCTTCGTCTGTAAGCGAAACGCTGCGGCTTCCTCTGCGAAACAGCTTTTTTCCAAGCTCTGTTTCAAGCTCTTTCATTTGCTTTGAAAGAGCAGACTGTGAAACATGGAGTACCTCCGAGGCGGCTGTCATACTTCCTTCTCTTGCTATTTCCAAAAAATATCTTAAAACCCGAATTTCCATAAAATCATTTCCTTTGTCTTTATTATAAAACAATTATACCACTTTCTGATATTCCTGTCAAGAATATCACGATATAAGATATAAATATTTGTAATTTTGCAAGTATTGTGTTATACTTTTACTTGTAAAATGAAAATGATTGGAGGTACTTATGCCTAACGCATTGGATAAGAAAGCTTTGTTTCTGCAAAACCTGAAGGACGCAGGCTGCAACGCAGAATTAACTGACGAATGCATGAAATGTTACAAAAGCGGAAAATTTGATGAAGTCTTGCGTGAGCTTGCGTCATACCGCAGAGCAATATTATTTGAAACAAGAAAAAAGCAAAAACAAATTGATTGCATTGATTATTTAACAAATAAAATCAACAGGAATGAGTATTAAAAGGAGGTCGTCATTATGACAAAATTAAAACTAACAAATGAATGGGACAAAACCTTTCCGAAAAGCGAAAAGGTTGAACACAAAAAAGTAACATTTCATAACCGTTACGGCATAACGCTTGCCGCCGATATGTATATTCCCAAAGATGCAAAAGGTAAACTTGCGGCAATAGCGGTATGCGGTCCTTTCGGAGCGGTTAAGGAGCAATGTTCGGGGCTTTATGCGCAGGAAATGGCGGAAAGAGGCTTTTTAACGATTGCGTTTGACCCGTCTTTTACTGGCGAAAGCGGAGGCGAGCCACGCTATATGGCATCACCCGATATTAACACAGAGGACTTTCAGGCGGCGGTGGATTTCCTGTCTGTTCAGGATAATGTTGATCCCGAAAAAATAGGTATTATCGGAATTTGCGGCTGGGGCGGTATGGCGCTCAATACAGCGGCACTCGATACAAGGATAAAAGCGACGGTTGCTTCAACCATGTATGACATGACAAGGGTAAATGCCAACGGCTATTTTGATTCGGAGGATTCGGAAGAAAAGCGTTACGAAAAGAAAGCTGCATTAAACGCGCAGAGAACCGAGAATTATAAAAACGGAAGCTATAACAGAGCAGGCGGATGTTTGCCGCTTCCGGTTCCCGAAGACGCGCCGTTCTTTGTAAAGGATTACAGCGAATACTATAAAGGCCGCGCATATCACAAGCGGTCGTTGAATTCAAATGACGGCTGGAATGTTATAGGTTGTATGTCGTTTATGAATCAACCGATTTTGAAATACTCGAATGAGATACGCAGCGCTGTTTTGATGATACACGGGGAAAAGGCTCATTCCTGCTATTTCAGCCGTGACGCTTATGAAAACATGGTAAAGGACAGCAAATTTGCAGACAACAAAGAACTGATGATCATTCCCGGTGCTGTCCATACAGATTTGTATGATAATGTAAATATCATTCCGTTTGATAAAATGGAACAATTTTTCAAAGATAATTTAAAGTGAGGGTAAAGCTATGAGCAAAGTATTGATTATTTCCACAAGCCTGCGAGGCGGAAGCAACTCCGAATTTCTCGCAAGAGAATTTGAAAAAGGAGCAAAGGAAGCAGGAAATGAAGTTGAGTTTATCAGCTTAAAACAAAAAGAAATAAAGTATTGTATCGGCTGTCTTTCCTGCCAGAAAACCGGAAAGTGCGTTA
>CACZPW010000031.1 GCA_902783115.1 uncultured Ruminococcus sp.
AAATTATGAACGTAAGCCCTTTAAGTCCCCGCACAAAAACCCTGAGCCGTATGCGGCTCATAAGCATAAGCACAAAAACGCCCGCCGCAAACAGTATATAGGAAACAACGCCCCGCAGCAAAAAAAGCTCCGCCACAAACAGAACAGTCAATATTATTTTTACCTTTGCGTCAAGTCTGTGTAAAACGCTGTCTGCGTTTATATACTGACCGATTATTATATCCTTGACCATCAGCCGCCGTTCTCCGTTAAAATCCTTTTTATTCTATTATACGCCGCATCGGGCGTATATATATCCGTGTTTATGTCAACGCCGCTTTTTTTAAGCGCCAACACAAGCTTTGACATTTCGGGAATGTCAAGCCCCGTTTCCAAAAGCCTTGAAGAGTCCGCAAAAACCTCGTCCACACTGCCGTGCATATACACACGCCCGTGGTCTAATACGATAATATCCTCGGCGGTCTTTGCAACGTCCTCCATTGAATGTGAAACGAAAATTATTATCATTTGGGGGTGCTCCCTGTGCAGGCTCCCGATTATCGACAAGATCCTTTCCCTGCCCTTTGGGTCAAGTCCCGCCGTCGGCTCGTCAAGTATCAGAACGGACGGCTCCGTAGCAAGCACTCCCGCTATTGCCACCCGCCGCTTTTGCCCGCCCGACAGCTCAAACGGGGATTTTTTCAAAAGCCCCTCCCTTATCTCAAGCAGCTCTGCGGCACGGCGTACACGCCTGTCGATTTCCGATTCGCTAAGCCCCGAATTTTTCGGTCCGAATGCGATATCCCTATACACCGTTTCTTCAAACAGCTGATATTCCGGGTACTGGAAAACAAGCCCCACTTTTTTGCGTATATCGTTAAGCTTTGTTTTTTTATCGGTAATATCAAGACCGTCTATGTATATCTTCCCGCTTGTCGGGCGCAGGAGTGCGTTAAAATGTTGTATGAGCGTCGATTTTCCGCTTCCCGTATGCCCTATCACGGCACATATCCTGCCGTCGGGTATCTCAAGCGATATATCAAACAGCGCCTGCTTTTCGGACGGCAGACCTTCTCCGTATATACAGTTTAAATTCTCAACCTTTATCATTTTTGGGTATCCTTTTTCAAAAGCCTTAAAATGGCGCCGGCCGCCTCGTCCGTCGTTATGATATCGGGCGGCAGGGAAAAGCCGTCGGCTCTGAGCCTGTGTATAAGACGTGTCACGCCGGGCACGTCAAGCCCGATCCCATCAAGCGTATCTATATGCGAAAATACCTCTTTCGGAGTTCCGTCAAGCAGTATTTTCCCTTCGTCTATGACTATTGTCCTGTCCGCCATTGCCGCCTCGTCCATAAAATGCGTTATCAAAACGACTGTCATTTTTTTCGACTTGTTAAGATGATTTATGATTTTTAAAACCTCGCGCCTGCCCTTGGGATCAAGCATTGCCGTAGGCTCGTCGAGCACAATGCATGAGGGCGACATCGCAAGCACTCCCGCTATCGCAACTCTCTGCTTCTGTCCGCCCGAAAGGTTTGCGGTTTCGGAATGTATGTCCTCGTACATTCCCACAGCTTTTAGCGACGAATCCACCCGCTGACGTATGATATGGGGCTCCACGCCCAGATTTTCGGGCGCAAATGCGATCTCGTCCTCAACTATGGCGGCGACTATCTGATTGTCGGGATTCTGAAAAACCATACCGCAGCTTTTGCGTATATCAAACAGCCTTTTTTTGTCCCTTGTGTTTATTCCGCCGACCAAAACCTCGCCCGAGGTAGGAGTCAAAATCGCATTGAAATGCTTTGCAAGCGTCGATTTCCCGCTTCCGTTATGACCCAGCACCGCAACAAACGAGCCTTTTTCGATTTTCAGACTTATCCCGTGTAAAACCTCGTCGGACGTTATCTCGCCCGTTTCAAGATCCTCGTCACGGAACTCAAATCTTAAATTTACGGTTTCTAACAATATAAACTTCCCTTTCTTGTTCAACTCAACTTTCCCATCGTCCCGATATTCCGCAAGGGAGAACTAAGCCGTTTGACTCCATTTTCAGTCCTATTTCGCCGGATTCGATTTTTCCGCCGAATTTTGCCTTTACGGTCATGGTAAGAATATTTGTAAGCACCTGTGCGCTCAGTCCCGTTGTATACGAATTTATAAGGAAAAACAGCGGCGTATCGGACAAAAGCTTTGTACATTCTGTCACAAGCGGATAAAGCTCGTTCTCTATCTTCCATACCTCGCCCGACGGGCCTCTGCCGTATGACGGCGGGTCCATAATTACCGCGTCATACTCACGCCCTCTGCGTATCTCGCGCATCACGAATTTTTTTACGTCGTCAACGATGTACCGCACGCTCCTGTCGCCAAGCCCCGAGGCTGCAACGTTTTCCTTTGCCCATGTGACCATTCCCTTCGATGCGTCTACATGGACGACCTCGGCGCCCGCTTTGAGTGCGGCGACCGTCGCTCCGCCCGTATATGCAAAGAGGTTTAAAAGCCGTATTGGTCTCTTTGCGTTTTCTATAAGCCCGAAAAACCAGTCCCAGTTTGCCGCCTGTTCGGGGAACAGCCCCGTGTGCTTAAAGCCCATCGGCTTTATGTTGAACACAAGCTCGCCGTAATTTATTGTCCATCTGTCGGGAAGACTCCCGTTAAAAAACTCCCATTTTCCGCCGCCGGTGCTTGACCTGTGATACGTTGCGTCGGCGTTTGTCCAAAGCGACGGCTCACTCTTTTTTGACCACGCCGCAAGCGGATCGGGACGCCGGAGAAGATATTCTCCCCAATATTCAAGCTTTTCTCCGCCCGCTGCGTCTATAAGGCGGTAATCCTTCCATTTATTTGCCAAAAACATACTTCTTCCCCTAAACAAATAGCTATACTTATACAGAATACATTGTACCATTATACGCGGAAAATATCAATCAGAAAACGAAAGTTTAAAATAAATTTAATATTTTATGTAAAATGTGCCGTGTCACAATTAAAAAGAGCCGCAAGCACCGACAGATGATGCTTCCGTCCTTTTCCTTATATTTTACTGCGGAAAATGTATAGTCCGAAAGCAGCTCATTTACAAATTCCATACTGGAAAGCATCATATAATCACGCGTTTTCTTGATGAATTGCGGTTTTTCCCTTATAGCGTTTTCCGAGATCTCACTCCAATTTTTTCTGACATCTGTTGCATTCATAGTTAACATCTCTATCAACTCCTTACGCCTCCTATTATATCAGAAAAATATACTGTCTTGCCTCACTTTTAATAATTTACAGAAGTTATAAAGTGCCTAATTTCATCATTTTCAATGCTTAAAAAGTATAAACAGGTCTGCAACAGGGGCTTGAACTATTTTGAAAAAGTCAGTGTTTATGCGGCTTTAAAGGGTTCAAGTTCCTTCCTGTGTTCCGATTTTTGCGAAAATCAGTAATACGACCAAAAGTACACTTTTTTCGAAAATTCAAAGAATGGCTCAACCACGCGGGTTTCCGGCATTTTGGTTCAAAACCTTGAAGTACACTTGTCAAGTTTTTTCTGTAACATAAGCTGATCCGGAAATACTTTTGCTCATTTTTTGACTGTATCGTAAAAAAATAAGGCCTCCGAAAAAGTCTCCGGAAGTCCGATAAACCGCGTCGTTACGCGCTTTGCGCGTAAAAAAAGAATAACTTTTGCTTGGTATACAAAAGTTATTCCATAGGTGGCTCCTCCAGCTGGCACTGGTCACAAGCGGAGCTTGTTGCTCGTGTATGCGTCCGACACTGCTCTCATGCTCCGCTTGTTGCTCGTGCCTGCAACCTGGCTCAAACCAGCTTCGCCGGTTCGTCCAATCAAAAAGAGCCACAAAAACAGACACCTTGCGGTGTCCGTCTTTGTGGCAAAGCCGAACGGTTTAGATGCAATTATTTAAATAAAATCGCTTTAAGCGATTTTGCACCTTACTGAAACTTGTCAAGATTTTCGGACTAATAAAAGAGTGAATTTTTATTCCATAAAGCA
>CACZPW010000032.1 GCA_902783115.1 uncultured Ruminococcus sp.
AAACGGGATATATGCAGAGGTAAGGGGCGCAGATATAAAGGAATATTCGAGCGTTTTGCGTGTCATAACCCAGACGTTGAGAGAAATAGACAATTTAAAGCCCGATGATAAGGGAATGGCGTTTTTTGAAGAATTTAAAATTTCATACCAGAACAGCCCTTCCGAAGAGAAAATCTCAGCCGAGGTTCAGACGCTTAAGAATATGGTAGTGTATAACTGTTCCAAGTCAATAAGCAATACCCTATACGGGAACAGTGAGCGCGTGATATCGCAAAAGACGGTGGATTATGAGAAAAACGATTCACATAAAACATACGATTTGTTTAAAAAGGTGATTGATTTTAACAGCTACATCAAAACCATACGCGTGAGTGATTCGGATTTTGAACACTATTACAGATATGTCGAAGGTGAGGATCCGATTGCTTCCATTGACAAATATGTTGAGGATATGGAAAAGAACGGATTCAGCGCTACGGAGAAAAACAACACCGAATCAAGAGGCGCTTATGTATTGCAGGGCGAAACGGAGCGTGTAACTATAAGCTACAATACGATCGATAAAACCGTTGGTGTACGTATTGAAAACACGAATGTGCCGAACTGATGGGAGTATAGCATAATGAAATGTATTATTTTGGCTGCAGGGTATGCAACAAGACTTTATCCGCTTACGGAAAATTTCCCAAAGCCATTACTCAAGGTGGGAGAAAAAACGATTATTGATTGGCTTATCGACGATGTAAAGGTATCGGGCAGAGTTGATGGCTTTACAGTGATATCAAATCATAAATTCATAGATCATTTTAATACTTGGGCAAAATGTAAGCATGATATTACCGTGCTTGATGACGGGACCCAAAGCAACGAAACAAGGCTGGGTGCCGTTAAAGATATAGAATTTGCAATACAAAGCGGAAATATTGATGATGATATCATGGTGCTTGCCGGCGACAACGTGCTTGATTTTTCGCTCTGCGGCTTTATGGATTATTTTGAGAAGAAAAAGCATACCTGTGTAATGAGATACTTTGAGCCTGATAAGGCAAAGATATCAAAAAGCGGCTGCCTTGTTATCGATGATACGGACAGGGTTTACAAAATGCAGGAAAAGCCGCAGGATCCTGAGTCAAACTGGTGTTGTCCGCCATTTTACATCTATACAAAAGCGGATGCAAAAAGAATAGATGAGGCTGTTAAAGCCGGTGCGGGAATTGATGCGCCGGGGAGCTTTATCGCATGGCTGTGCGGTAATAAAGAGGTGTATGCCTACAACATGCCCGGACACAGATACGATATCGGGGATTTGGAAAGCTATGAGCGTGTTAAGTCGGAATATATGGGAATAAAGGAATAAGGCTTTTATGCAAAAGATAGATTTGAAAAACAAAACGGTTTTTATTACCGGTGCTGCCGGATTTATCGGAGCAAATCTTACAAAGCGGATTTTGAGTGAAGCAGAGGGCGTAAAGGTGATCGGGCTTGATAACATGAACGATTACTATGATATAAGGCTCAAAGAATATAGGCTGAGTGAATTATCGGGATTTGATAATTTTACCTTTATAAAGGGAAATCTTGCGGACCGTGACACGGTAAACGGCATCTTTGAGGATTATAGACCTTGCGTTGTTGTAAACTTAGCGGCGCAGGCGGGTGTAAGATATTCAATTACAAATCCGGACGCATATATTGAGGCAAATCTGATAGGCTTTTACAATATTTTGGAGGCGTGCAGGAATTATCCTGTAGAGCACTTGGTATATGCATCATCATCGTCGGTTTACGGCTCAAACAGGAAAGTGCCGTATTCAACCGATGATAAGGTGGATAATCCGGTGTCACTGTATGCGGCGACAAAGAAATCAAACGAGCTTATGGCGCATGCATATTCAAAGCTCTATAATATTCCGTCTACGGGACTCAGGTTTTTCACCGTTTACGGACCTGCGGGAAGACCGGATATGGCATATTTCGGTTTTACAAACAAGCTGTTAAAGGGTGAGACGATCGAGATTTTCAACTACGGAAACTGCAAGCGTGACTTTACATACATTGATGATATAGTCGAGGGCGTTGTCCGCGTTATGCAGGGCGCTCCGGAAAAGAAAAACGGTGAGGACGGATTGCCCATTCCGCCGTATGCGGTCTACAATATCGGAAACAATCAGCCCGAAAATCTGCTTGACTTTGTTGAGATATTGCAGGATGAGCTGATAAGTGCGGGTGTTTTGCCAGGTGACTACGATTTTGATTCACATAAAAAGCTTGTTCCCATGCAGCCGGGTGACGTGCCCGTGACTTACGCCGATACATCGGCGCTTGAAAGAGATTACGGATTTAAGCCCTCAACACCGTTAAGAGAGGGATTGAGGCGGTTTGCAAAGTGGTATAGGGAATTTTATTTGGAGGATAGGTAAATGTCAGATTTAAAAATTGCGGTAGCCGGTACGGGATATGTGGGCTTGTCGATTGCTACGCTTTTGGCGCAGCACCACAGAGTGTATGCGGTGGATATCGTACCCGAGAAGGTCGATTTGATAAACAGTAAAAAATCTCCCATACAGGACGAATACATTGAAAAATACCTTTTGGAAAAGGAGCTTGACCTGATGGCAACCCTTGATGCAAAGGAAGCATATACAGATGCCGATTATGTGGTGATCGCGGCTCCTACAAACTATGACAGCAAGCAAAACTTTTTTGATACCTCCGCGGTCGAGGCTGTTATTGAGCTTGTTATGGAGTATAACCCGAATGCCATCATGGTTATAAAATCAACGATTCCGGTTGGATATACCGAGCATATAAGAGAAAAAACGGGAAGTAAAAATATCATATTCAGTCCGGAATTTTTAAGAGAAAGTAAGGCGTTATATGATAATCTGTATCCGTCAAGGATTATCGTGGGAACGGATTTAAATGATGAACGGCTCACAAAAGCGGCAAATGAATTTGCCGCACTCTTAAAAGAAGGTGCGATAAAGGAGGATATAGATACTCTTATTATGGGTTTTACCGAGGCTGAGGCTGTCAAGCTCTTTGCAAATACATACCTTGCCCTAAGGGTTGCGTATTTTAATGAGCTTGACACCTATGCAGAGAGTAAGGGGCTTGATACGAAGCATATAATTGACGGCGTTTGTCTTGACCCGAGGATAGGCTCGCATTACAACAATCCGTCATTCGGCTACGGGGGCTATTGCTTGCCCAAAGACACTAAGCAGCTGCTTGCAAATTATGCGGACGTGCCGGAGCAACTTATAAGCGCCATTGTTGAATCAAACAGGACAAGAAAGGATTTTGTATCAGACCGGGTGCTTGAAATGGCGGGCGCATACGGCGCAAACGATGACTGGAATACCTGCAAGGAAAAGAATACCGTTGTCGGTGTTTACAGGCTCACAATGAAATCAAACTCGGATAATTTCAGGCAGTCGTCGATACAGGGCGTAATGAAGCGGATCAAAGCAAAGGGGGTTAATGTTATCATCTACGAGCCGACGCTTGAGGACGGAACGACCTTCTTTGGCAGCAAGATCGTAAATGATATTGAGGAATTTAAACGTTTATCAGACGCCATCATCGCAAACAGGTATGATCCCTGCCTTGACGATGTGGCAGAGAAAGTATATACAAGGGATATATTCAGGCGTGATTAAGAGGATATGGATATGAGAAAAGCACGAAAAATATTAAGCGGGATTTTGATTGGTGCCGTAATTTCATCATATACGGTACCGGCTATGGCGGATAATGATATCAAGGTAACATTAAACGGTGAAGAGATAATATTTGATGTAAAGCCGCAACTTATAAATGGCAGGACGATGGTACCGCTCAGGGCGATCTTTGAAGCGCTTGGTGCAACCGTCGACTGGGTACAGGAGACAAAGACTGTTAAATCTGAAAAAAACGGCAGAAGGGTTGCATTAGGTATCGGTAAAAAACTGATGTCAGTAAACGATGAAGATGTGGAAATAGATACGCCTGCGCAGATAGTCGATGACAGGACGCTTGTGCCTGTGCGCGCCATT
>CACZPW010000033.1 GCA_902783115.1 uncultured Ruminococcus sp.
AATGGCGCGCACAGGCACAAGCGTCCTGTCATCGACTATCTGCGCAGGCGTATCTATTTCCACATCTTCATCGTTTACTGACATCAGCTTTTTACCGATACCCAATGCAACCCTTCTGCCGTTTTTTTCAGATTTAACAGTCTTTGTCTCCTGTACCCAGTCGACGGTTGCGCCGAGCGCTTCAAAAATCGCCCTGAGCGGTACCATCGTCCTGTCATTTATAAGCTGCGGCTTTACATCAAATATTATCTCTTCACCGTTTAACGTTACCTTGATATCATTATCCGCTATAGCCGGTACCGTATATGATGAAATTACTGCGCCAATTAAAATCCCGCTTAATATTTTTCTTGCTTTTCTCATATCAATAGCCTATTTATCCCGTCCGGATATATCCCCTTTTCGCCTTGCTCTTATCATACGCTTCTGAAGCCTCTGCCTATGATCTCATGGCTTGTAGTAATAATTATAAATGACTTTGGGTCTATCTCCTTTATATTCTTTCTGAGTCTCACCGCCTCAACACGTCTGCAAACTGTATGGAGCATCGTCCTTTCCTGATTTGTGTATTCGCCTATGACCGTGTTTGACGTTACGCCGTGATGAAGCGTGTTTATTATGTAATCCTTTATTTCGTCCTTCTTTGATGTGATAACAATAAAATATTTGCAGGTGTTAAAGCTCTCTATAACGCTGTCCACTATAAACGCTTTTGAAAACAGTCCCAGGAGCGAATACAGTCCCGCCTGAACGCCAAACAACCAAAACGAGCTCATCGCCACCGTAAAATCAGTCAGCAAAAGCGCTTTTCCGACATCTATTGCCGTATACTTTTTCAGAATCAGTGCAATTATATCGGTACCTCCCGACGATGCTTCGCCGTTAAATATAAGCGCCGAGCCGACAGACGTCAAAAGCATTGCATATATAAGCTCCAAAAGCATTTGGTCGGTAAGCGGTGATGTCAATGCTATATAGCGTTCAAAGAAAAAAGTAAATGCGGAATAGAGCATACTGCAATATACCGTCTTAAATCCCGTATCCTTACCCAATATGACAAAGCCTACAATCAAAAGCGCAAGGTTTAAAAGCCATATCCACACGCCCGCGCTGACCGGAGTTATTGCGGCAAGTATTACTCCTATACCGGTAACGCCGCCTGTTACAAAGTTGTTTTGTATTTTGAAAAAGTATACGCCCGTCGCCAGCATAAAGCAGCCTATATTCATCTGAATAAATCTATTCAGCTTCTCATTTTTCTTTAGCACTTAAAATCACCCGAACCTATCTTATATTTTTACTTTTTTGTTTACCGCTTAAATCTTAAAGTCCTATATTATATCTCAACCACACCGATACCGTTTTTATCAATACTGATTTTCGTACCGTAACAGGCGGACATTTCACTAAGTCTTTCTATTATACCGGAATCCGTACTGATATGTGGGTTTCCGTTCCTCCAACGCGGCTCTTCAAAATCAAGCTCGATGGGGAGAAGTTCTAAATGCGTAAGCTTGCCATCCTCTATTTCAAAATACGGAATAAATGATTCAAACATACGTCTGTCAGTCATAAGACCTCTTGTGTAGTCAGCAGACCTTTTGCGGAAAAGCTCGCGCATAGTTTCATCAGAAGTAAGTCCGTACTTTTCATACATATCTTCGGGCATTTTTTGTATGCTTTCGTTATGCAGCATAAAATCACCCAAAGAGTAGAAAACAGGAAAGCCTTTGTATATTTCCAACGGTCTTATAAGATGAGGTCCATGCCCGATTACAGCGTGTGCGCCGCTGTCTATACAAATATGCGCAAATTCTTCAAGAAACGGTGCGGGAATTTCTTTAGATGTGCCGCCCACCTCATGAGAGTGAACGCTTACGATAATATAATCCGCATGCATCTGCGCTTCATAGATTGCCTTTTTCACTCTGTCAACATCTTCACTGTTCGGCTTTGTATGATAGCAGGTTTTTTCACCTTTGAAAAACTTCAGATCCTTTAAAACAGTTATACCGTCCGGCAAGGGGTTTTGATATCCCTCAGCTCTTGATATATTATCCTTTGCATTTATATCACTGTTTTGTGCTATATATTCAATAACCTCAAACTGTTCGGGTGTAAGCTCCGTTTTTTCATCAATTCTGAGAGGATTCACGCCCGGGCGTCCAATCATCTGTCTGGACTGTCTTCCTGCCATAGCCGCAGGATTCATCATCGTAGACACAACAGAGATCAGCGCGGCACGCCCATTGCGGGTATCAAGGTATCCGGGAGCTGCCGCATCATCAAGATTCCTTCCGGCGCCGGCGTTTACAAAGCCTGCTTCGTTAACACTCTCAAGAGTGGACAACAGTCCGTTGTGGGAATAGTCCATGGTATGATTATTTGCAAAAGAAAGCATATTAAACCCATATTCCTTTGCAATGTCAAGCACCTGAGGGTCTGCATAAAGATAACTTCCCCCATAGTACTGATTGCCGAAGTGTTCTCCGTGATGCAATGTTGTTTCAAGATTAAAGAAGCTTACATCTGCCTTTGATATATAGTCTTTGAGTTTGGCAAAACCGTCATACTTTGTGGAGATTTTTCTTTGAATAAGCATATCTCCCGCCGCAACAAAGCTCATTTTAAAACTTCTCATAATGTAATCACTCCTATATCAATTTAATTGTGCCGCAATATTTCATTTGTTGATCCGTACACAATAACTGCTTCCTATCAATAACCCTTATTTATAAAATCGGCACATTTTTTAGCAATGCTGTCCAAAAAAATTCCCCATGCTCGTTCGTTAATAAACGGATTTGTTTTTGGGTTGTTTAACATATATTCTCTTTTTTCAATCAAGCAATTATGATTGGGATGATTGCCAAGCACTATATCAACTTTCTTATCCCGTAGTTTATCAACAGTACCGAGCAGCACGTCGCACATATTTGCAGGCAAACCGTACTGCTCGCAAAACTCTTTATAAATGCTTAAAAACCCCACACCGCCCAGATAACCTACCTTGTGCTTTTTAACTCCGTTATCTGCGTCAAAAAAGAATGCCATAGTTCCCGGAGTATGTCCCGGAGCAGAAACACATTTTATTTGTGTGTTTCCCAGTTCGATAATATCTCCGTCGCTTATGGTTTCGTCAGGCCAACAGATTCCTGCGTCTTTTTCCGGAGCAAGCTCCATAAGAGCTCTTTTGGGCATTTCTTTTAAAAGCTCGGTATCCGCTTTGCTCATAAGTATTTTTGCACCGTATAAATCACGCAAACGGTCACCGCCGCCGAAATGGTCAAAATGCCCGTGAGAATGTATAACATACTTGATGTCATCACATTTAAAACCAAGCTTTTCAACGGATTTAATCAATGAATTGAAATTATGAGAATATCCGCTGTCAAACAGTATTAACCCTTTATTTGTATCTACCAAATGCATACAAACCTTTTTATCTCCGACGTAATATAAATTACCGAAAATTTTAAACGGTTCAATATTATACGGTTCGGGATTTTTGTAATAATCGGCACGCGCGGGCAAAAAGCCTTCAATTACTTCTTTGTACGGTCTGTTTTCTCCAAGATTGCATTCTTTATAAAAATCCATAATTATACTTCGATCATCGCAAGAGGCATATGCTGCTGACAGCCGTATATATCGTTGTCATAAATGCTCCCGCTTATATTCTTTCTGGGAAATGTTATTTTGATAGAATTTACAATATCATATGCTATGATTTCGATTTTTTCAGCACTTACATCATAAGCTTTGGCTACATCTTCTTTTTTTAGATTTTTATATACATACCGCATTTCTTCATTGGTATCAAAAATCAAATCAAAGGTTATAAACAACGGTCCTGCGTTTTTACTTCTCAAAATCTTTGTACAGTCAATCAGTTTTTTCATTTCTATAACCAGTCCTTTCACTCTGTATCGCTCTGTGATAAACGGCATTTATTTTCGGAGCTTAAATCTCCTCAATGCAGATCTTTGAAGTTTCGTCAAACGAATCCACTTCCACTAAATGGAATATTGAAAATTCATATACTTCACCCGCATGAATGTCGGAAGGAGAGAACGGGAATGCAAGATTTCCCGCCGAGCACTTTCTTCCTTCGTAATCGCAATGAAGCATTCTGCTTCTGGTAAGCGCACATACCGTATCTGCTGTTTCCTGAGTATCACCGATAACATCTATAATAATTCCCAGAGATGATTCTTTGGAACCACTCAATCTGAAATTTATTTTATAACTGTCTGCAGATAATGTATCCTTTGTGTTTTCCTTTACAAAATCGGTAACTGTTTTTATTATCTCATCGATTTTTTCAATCGTCCTTGTATCGAAAATTGTCGCGGGACTGATTGTTCTGTATCCCGAATGTTTAACACCCTCAAGCTTGAGCGTTTTCCTTTCCGTTTCTTTAAATACAGAACCGCTGACTCTTACTCTCCGGTCATCTATCTGCTCAAACTTGGAATCGGTAAGGTCGCACACTCCGTCAGGCTCAAAAATCAAATACGGATTTGCCTGTTCATACAGGGTGTGTGCGGCAACTCTGTCCACCTTACACTTACGAGCCGGATTTGCGGGACAAAGTTCAAAATAATCCTTGTACATATATCCCTGCATTACGTCTGCAGCAGAAACAGGTTCAGAACACATAGCGCCGCATTCCATGATCTTTGCCATATGGAACGCAAGACCCATATCGTAGCCCTTATAAATACACGGAGAAGCATATATGGCAGTATCGCAAGCTCTGCCGCAAAGAATAACATCCGCTTTTTTGTCAAGAAGCTCAATTATCGGAGATATCCCTATCTGGCTTACTATACGTTTGCTTTTTTTAACAGCCTCTTTAGTCAAAGGCATTTCGCTGCTCATATCGATAACCTTATTGCTGTTGAGCTTTTCAAGCACATACTCTTTTGTGACATCTGTATAAACTGTTCCCAATTTGAAATTAAGCTTCTGTTCCTCTGCTATTTCAACAATTATATTCTTTAGCCAATTTACATGCTCGGAGCTTCCCGCTCCTCCGGCGCTTCCGATTATAAACGGAGCTTTGTGTTCAAGCGCTTTGGGCAAGGCTAATGCCAAATCGCGTTTTACCGCATCACGGTTTGTAAAAGATATACCGCTTCCAAGATAGTACGGGCCTGGATCTGTTGACCCTGCATCTACACCGATATAGTCCACTTTTTCGGAAAAAGCAATATTTAAAGCTTCTTCACTGTATCCATATCCAAGAATTCCCGTTAAAGCTACAATTTTCATAATCAATACGTATAATAAAAATCAGACAGAAAGAAGCTGATTTTTATTTATTTCTCCCCTCTTTGAGATTTATTATATGGGCATTGATCCCTATCTGCGGTGTGATAAAACAAACACTGATTTTGTTACAGCTTTGACCGGTTTGAGGCGACTCAAAACGCGGTAGTTTTTATAAACGGTAATCAGTTGACTTACTGTTTTACACATCATCACCATTAAATAAGATTGTATCACAGTCCCAAATCTATGTCAAATAAAATCGCCAAAAAACGTATATCTCCATGTATAAAAAACGTATACCTCCCTTTGCCGTTTTGGGAACACTTTTTAACCGCCGGCATATTCTATTAGCAGGGAAACCTGAAAAACCGATAGAAAGGACTGATATTTTTGAGCGAATCAAATAAAAATTTCAGAGAAGCAGTATGTATACATACCGATAAAATATATGACAGCTGCAGAGAATAACACTGATCAAGATAGATATCAAGCCCTCTGATACCGCTTTTATACTTTAAGACCTGTCCGCCCGGGGTGTTTATGCCCCTGCAGTTTGGCAATACCGTCAACTTAGCGTTGCCGGTATTGCAATGAAATATTTTGCCTTTGGCAAAATGTGAAATTCACACTATGTGTGAGTGAATTTCATGCTGCGCATGAGTGAAATTTGCAGTTAACACTGCAAGTTAAGGAAGAAATCGCACAGCGATTTCAGATTTTATTTCCTTAAGTTGACAATATTGCCGCAGTTTGGGAGTCTGTTTCTCTGTCCCCGGCTGCTCTTAAAATCTCCCCGATCCTGTTTATCACTCGTTGATGTTCCTCATGTGCAGGATCCGGATTTCCCGTTATCCTTATCACACCGTCGACACCGAATCTTTTTTCAATTACAAGCTTATCCCCGGTATGTTCAATAACCTTATAGCCGTCAGCAGACTTCATATAAACCACCCCCTGTTTAATGCTATGCCCGGGCGGTTTTGCTCTATGCAGCCAAAACAGGCTGCACTTAAATAAATGAATTTGTCATTATGCTTTTGTTTCTTACATACTTTTTTGTAAAGGAAGTGTGTGTTTATGTATGATTTTGGAGAAAGAGCCGCTATATATCTTCGAAAAAGCCGTATGGATCCCGACAGCGAAAGCGTGGAAGAAACGCTTTCACGGCATGAGGATACATTGATGAAGCTCTCTTCAAAACTCGGTCTTAATATTACGGGCATCTATAAGGAAATAGTGTCCGGTGACGGACTGTTTACCCGCCCCCAGATGGTAGAGCTCCTCAAGGACGTCGGACAGGACAAATACACAGGCATCGTATGTATGGAAATCGACAGACTCGGCCGCTCAAGCCAAAGAGACAGCGGCACTGTTTTTGAAACACTCAAGGAGCATAATGTGGCGATCATAACGCCCAATAAAATCTATGACCTTAATGATGAATTTGACGAAACCTCGGTTGAAATGCAGTCATTTATAGCAAGACAGGAATTAAAATCCATAAAGCGCCGTCTGCGTAAGGGTGCAGAAAAAACCTGCGAGCAGGGCGGGCATATTTCGGAGCCTCCGTTCGGCTACAGACGCACTTATATAAATAAGCGTCCCACTCTTGAAATATGTGATGAGGAGGCGCAAATTGTGCGTATGATATTTGATTGGTACGTAAACGACCGTCTCGGCTCACATACAATAGCAAAAAAGCTTAACCAAATGGGACTAAAACCCCGCAAGGGCGAAAAATTTTCACGCACAACGGTACGGTTTTTTCTATCAAACCCCACATATACGGGAAAAATAGTCTGGAACAGGCAAAGACATATACGCCCCAAATATATCGGAGATAAGCATAAAAATATCAGCAATCCCCAAGAAAAATGGATCGTTGCCGACGGAATCCACCCCGCAATCATCGAGCAGGAACTTTTTGATAAGGCGCAGATGATACGCCGCCAAAATACACGCCCGCCAACCTTTAGCGGCATGTTGCAAAATCCGTTTGCGGGTCTTATCTACTGTAAAAACTGCGGCTTACCGATGCAAAGACAGTATTCTTCAAGTAGCGGAAGCAGACTCCTTTGCACAACCGCAGGCTGTAACCGCAGCATAAAAACCGAATATATAGAGGAACGTATAACGGATCTTCTGCAGTATCTTTTTAAAAACAGCAAAATGACCGCAAGTAAACAAAGCAGTAATCATGATTTACGGCCGGAAATTTGCCAATCTACAATAAACAGATTACGCCAAGAATTAAAAACAGCTTATAATCAAAAGGAAAATATCCACAACTTACTTGAACGGCAAGTATATGACGCCGATACCTTTTCGGAGCGAAACAAAATCCTGTCCGATAAAATCAAGCATCTTGAAATGAGCATCTCCGATGAAACGCATAAGTTCGTACAACTTCGTACGGAAAAAGAAACACACAATACCGCACCGTATATAGGAACACTTTTAAAAAACTATGGTTTCCTCACACCGCCGGAAAAAAACGAACTTCTTAAGCTTGTATTCTCCCGTATCGAATACCTCCGCTCCCCCTCAATGCACACCCCCGACTTTGAACTTGACATAAAACTAAACAATAGCATATAAAGAGGCCCCGCCCCTTTATATGCTATTGCTATAACTATTTATATAACCAAAATATAATATCACAAATCAAAAATTAGCCTTTTATCATTTCGGGTGAACAACTCGAACAAGTGTACTTTGTATACGTACAGGTCTATTAAATTTTTTACTTTGATAATATGATATCCCTTTCAATATTCTAATAGCATATTCTTCATTTGATTTAAAATAAACACATATACGTGTATTTGCTTGCAGCCGTTTAATTCTATAAC
>CACZPW010000034.1 GCA_902783115.1 uncultured Ruminococcus sp.
CACTGTTGAAAATCCGGTAAGCGCATTGGTTCCCGCAAATGTTGACAGTGCGTCTGAGATAGTTAAAAATATCAATCTGCCCGAGGATTTAAAGGCGCCGATAAAAAAGGACGATGTCGTGGGTACCGTTACCTATACCTACAAGGGCACGCAGATAGGCACGGCAAACCTTGTTGCGACAAACGACGTTGAGCTCAACAAGCTTTTACACGTATTTAATATAATCATAAAGGTAATAACAAGTCCGTTCTTCTTTATACCCGTTATACTGCTTCTTATATTATCGGCGTATACAAAGCATTTAAAGAAAAAACGCGCACGTAAGAGAAGAATACAGCAGCTTAAAAAAGCAAAGGAGGGACAAAATCCCGATACGGGAAAATATACCCCCAACCGCAAGGCGCAAAATCTTGCAAATCAAAGACAGACCTCGAAGGATTCAACATCACGGTACAGAAAATAAGCGCTGAAAAGCATTCAGTATAGCCAATATGGTGCGGCAAAATTTTGCCGCACCATATTTTTTATGGGCGAAAATAAGCTATGTAAAGTCCGTTCGGTGTCAAAGAGACAACGCCGTGCATAAGATATATTGAAGGCGCAAGCCTTTAATATGACCGGGCAGCGGAGCTGAACTGTAAAAGATATGCCTGCCGTTGCCTGCAAATGAAAGGACCGGGTTTTATGGCAACACCGTTTACCAATCAGGCTTCTTTATTCTATAACGGAAACATTATCAATTCAAATATAACCTCGGGTTATATTGCAGATACTGTAGCCATGACTAAAACAGCCTTAACGGACACATACGAACAAAACGGGAAATTAACTTATGTTATAACCGTAACAAACGCAGGAGAAACGCCTATAAGCAACCTTTCAATAACCGACAATCTGGGCGAATACACTACACAGACCGGGGAAAGCTATACACCGCTCTCATATGTTGACGGCTCCGTTCTGTATTTTGTAAACGGCACCGTGCAACCGGCGCCTGCCGTAACGGCGGCAACGGCGCTTGTTATAAGCGGGATTTCAATACCCGCAAACGGAAACGCAATAATTGCCTATGAAGCGCAAATAAACCAATATGCGCCCTTCGGCACAGCTGCGTCGATAACCAATAACGCCGTATTATCAAGCATAGAAAAGGCAGATATCGCCTCTGCCTCCGAAACTATCACGCTTGCGGATACGGCTGCGCTCAGCATTGTAAAGGTATTATCTCCCGACACTGTTGAGGAGGGCGGAAGCGTAACTTATACCTTCACGATCGAAAACCGTGGTGCAGCCGCAATAACCCCCGACGACAACGTTACGCTCAGTGACGCTTTTACACCTTTCTTAAACAACCTGAGCGCTGTATTCAACGGCACGCCTTGGACTGAGGGAACAAACTACACCTATGACGATACAGGCTTATTCACCACAAACGATAATCAGATAACCGTACCTGCCGCAACCTATTCACAGGACGCCCAAACGGGCGTATGGACGGTAACTCCGGGCGTAAGCACGCTCGTTATTTCGGGAACTGTCTGATAGTTAAAAACAGGGCTATGAACAACCCGATTTCAAAAATCGCTTTGTCACAGCCCCGATACATATTTTTTTATTATGCATTTGAAATAGGTACAGACACGTCATACAGATGTTCCGGAGCTATGTCCGTATCATCATCCCATGCAACCGTACCGTATTGTGCTTTAGCTTGCATAAAAAACGACAGATTATTGAGCTTCTTAAACAATTCTTTTTCAAGAAGCGGCTTTGCATCATATCGCTTTTTACTGCCGTCCGCAAATGTTATAGTAAGCATATAATCTTCCTGCGGTTTAACATCCTTTACTACCCATACCGGATTATTCATACGACTCACTCCTTACCTTAACGGTTCTATCTTATACAGCGGCTGCTCGCTCATAGCAAGCTCCCAATTGGCTAAAAGCTCATCCTTGTGCAGCTCTGCCCACGCAGCAATGAATTTTCTTTGTTTCATTGGCATATCACCGTCTTTTAAGTCACCCTCCATATCAAAAACTGCATGATAGCCTTGATATGACGCATGAAAATGCGGAGGGTTATGCTCGTTAGTATTATACATTGTGATTATTATTCCAAAAACATACTTATTGCAGGCATACATAAAACTCCCTTCAGTGCTTAAATAAATTATACTACACCCATACATAAAAATCAACAAAAAGCGTATTTTATAAACCACAACAGTGTTGCTTACTTTTTTGCCTATCAGAAACATATCTTGCCGGGGTTTAAGATATTCTTTTCATCGAACACCTTTTTGATGCCCTGCATAAGTCTTATCGGCGTATCGCCGTACTGCTTCTTTAAATATTCCTTCTTTGCAAAACCTATTCCATGCTCGCCCGAAACCAGTCCGCCGAACTCGTCGGCTTTTTTATACATACGGTCAAAGCATATTGTAAGCGTGTTTTCCCAATCCGCATCGGACAGCGTATCACGGCATATATAAACGTGCAGATTACCGTCGCCCGCATGACCGAAGCTCGGTATTCTCACATTCATTTCTTTGGCAAGGCTGTGCGTGAATTTTATAAACTCGTCCACCCTGTTTACCGGAACAACCACATCACATTCGTCCATTTCGGTTGTCGATGCCTTTATCGCCTCAAGGAATGCGCCTCTTGCCGACCATACCGACTTTTTCCTCTCCTCCGTATCCACGATATATGCGTCGATAGCGCCGATGGAAAGGCACAGATCGGCAACCGCCTTCATATCCTCCTCGACCTGATATTCGGTATTTCCGTCAAAGGTAAGCAGAATATAGGCGTCGTTTTTGGTATCGGGGAATTTTTTGCCCAGATAATCCTCGGCAAATAAAATTGTATCCCTTGACATATATTCGATAGCTGTCGGGGTTATCTTTGAGCCGAAGATGCGGGGCACCGCCTCGATGGCGCTTTTCATATCCGGGAACGGCACCAAAAGGCTCACCGAAACCTTCGGCAACGGCAAAAGCTTTAACACAGCTTCAGTTATGATACAAAGCGTACCCTCAGAGCCTATCACAAGGTCCTTGAGGCTGTAGCCCGAGCTGTTTTTTGCCACCTTGCCGCCAAGCTTTAAAATCTCGCCGTTTGGCATAACAACGGTAAGCGCGCGCACATAATCCCTTGTAACGCCGTATTTTACGGCTCTCATACCGCCCGCATTGGTTGAAATGTTACCGCCTATCGTTGCGGATTTTTCGCCCGGATCGGGCGGATAGAGGAAATCGTTTTCCTCCGCAAACGCCGCAAGCTCCATTAAAAGCACGCCCGGCTCGACCGTAACCGTCAGATTATCCCTGTCAAGCTCTAATATCTTGTTCATTTTTGTTGTTTCCAAAAGTATGCCGCCGCATACGGGAACTGCCGAGCCTACAAGCCCCGTTCCGCTTCCGCGCACCGTTACGGGAATACATCTCTCCCATGCAAGCTTCATTATGGCGGATATTTCCTCCGTCGTTCTCACGCTTACAAGAGCGTCGGGCATTTTCGATACTCCGCCCAGCTCATCATGCGAAAAGTCGGGGTTTATTTCATCGCCCGTAAGCACATTTGCATCGCCCGCTATATTTTTGAGCGCCTGTATATCTTTTTCCGTTAAACTGTTATACATCAAGACTCCCCTCCTTTATCTTTGCTATAAGCTTTGGAAGTATCTCTCCCACATCTCCCACTACGGCATAGTGGGCTATATCAAATATCGGTGCCTGCTTATCCGTATTTATTGCCACGATACAGTCAGACGCCTTCATTCCCGCCGCAAACTGAACGGCGCCGGAAATACCTAAGCAGATTATGAATTTCGGCTTTACGGTTCTTCCCGATAAGCCTATCTGATGCTTTGCGTCCAGAACGTTGCCCTCGACCAAAGGTCTTGTGCAGGCAAGAACGCCGCCCAACAGATCCGCAAGCTCCTTCGCCTGCGCCCTTATTCCTTCGCTCATTGCGCCTCTGCCCACCGCAACGATTATATCCGCCTCGGAAATGTCTATGTCCTTTGGCTTTTCCGTAAACGAGAGTACGGAAATATCGGATCTGAGCATTTCGGGAGTTATATCCATTTTCACCGGCTCGCCCGTCCTGTCCTTTTGCGGCTCAGGCTCCGGAAATACCTTGTATCTCACCGTACAAAACTGCGGTCTTGTGTCGGGTGATACTATCTGTGCCATTATATTTCCGCCGAATGCGGGACGTATCTGAACGAGGTCTGTATTCTCTTTCATTTCAAGAACGGTACAGTCTGCGGTAAGTCCGCTGCGGCACCTTGCCGCAACACGCGGCGCAAGCTGACGCCCCAAGTTTGTCGCGCCCACCATCACCGACGACGGCTTTACCTTATTTATAAAATCGCAGAACGCCGCCGTATACGGCTCAATGCGGAAATCCCTGTATCCGGGATCGTCATAAACAAAAATCTTGTCAACTCCGTACCAAAACAGCTTTTTTATGCTTTCACCCAAAGCATCGCCTATAACAAGCGCATAAACAGGGTGTCCCGTGACCT
This sequence comes from uncultured Ruminococcus sp., assembly GCA_902783115.1. Classification (GTDB taxonomy): domain Bacteria; phylum Bacillota; class Clostridia; order UBA1381; family UBA1381; genus 12844. The sequence continues at coordinate 4,537 of CACZPW010000034.1, forward strand.
TTGCAAGCTCGCACGCCTTTCCGCACAGCTCATAGGTCACACGGTGTATCTTATCGCCGTGATGGTCAACGTAAACGCATATACCTCTCCATTCGGACTTATCAACGCTTGCCTTTATCTCTTCTTCATAGGTTACAAGCCCGCCGCCCTTTTTGACGCACAGCTTGCACATCTTACAGGCGGAGGAAATATCAAGCTTTCCGTCCTCGTAGGTGATTGCTCCGAAGGGGCAGATGTTTGTAAGCTCCTTTGCGTTTTCTTTTGTTACAAGGTCATGATTTATTACAAGCTTTCCCATTTTACATACCCCTCCTATATCAGCTTCTTGGAGCGTATCAGCTCAAACAATGCCTCCGACTGCTCCTCGGCATCTCCGTCAATAACCGCCTTTTCGCTGTTTTTTTCGGGCGGGAATATTCTCTCGACTTGGGTCGCAGAGCCTGATAACCCGTAGTTATCGGGATTTTGGTCGTCAAAATCGGCAAATGAGAAAAAGCGTGCCGTATCACCCGTCAGCGTCTGCTTTACCTTGTATGACGGGAGTCTGGGCGTATTTATATCGCCCTCCGCCGATATAAGGCAGGGAAGATTTATTGACATCTTGACGATCTTTTCGTCAAGCGATGCGGTAACAAACAGCTTTTTATCCTCGATCGCGTCAACGCTCAGAACGTTGGAAACGTTGGGGATATTCAAAAACTCCGAAACCTCCGCACCCACCTGCGCCGTATCGCCGTCAGTCGTCTGCTTTCCGCAGATTATAAGGTCAAATTCACCGCATTTTTTTATTCCCTGTGATATGGTATACGCCGTTGCAAGCACGTCCGCACCCGCAAATTTGCGGTCGGATAAAACCGTTCCGCCCTTTGCGCCCATGCACACAGCCTCGTCTATTATGCTTTTTGCCTGCGGCGGTCCCATGGTTATCGTTTCAACCTCACCGCCGTACTTTTCGGCAAGCGAAAGGGCAAGCTCAAGCGAATACAGATCGTACGGATTGAGCTTACTGCTTATACCGTCTCTTTTAAGAACGCCCGTAACGGGATCTACCTCAACATTACTCGATCCCGGCACCTGCTTGATGCACACAAGAATTTTCATATCATGCCTCCATTATAATATATTAAAATTATTTTATACCAAAACTCAAAAAAAGGCAATATGGTTAGCAAAATACTACCCTTTTTTTTTAAAATTTTATGTTATAATAGAGTTATCAAAACGATGGAGGATTTTTTTATGAACACACTGTTTGAGCAAAGGGAAACCGAGAATACGATCTATAATAAAGGATCGGGAATAATAAACGTATATACCGACCTTGAAAAATCCGAAATTCTCGGCTTTGGCGGAGCGTTTACCGAAGCCGCTGCCTATAATTATCATCTTGCCGGCGAAAGTGAAAGAAAAAGACTTTTAGAGAAATATTTTTCAAAAGAAAAAGGGCTTGGATATAATTTAGGAAGGCTCCATATCGGCTCCTGCGATTTTTCAATCGAAGAATACAGTCTCGCATACAAGGAAGACCTTTCGGATTTCAATATAGAAAACGATAAGAAATATATAATTCCGTTTGTCAAGGATGCTCTTGCCTATACCGGCGGGGATATTTTCCTTTTTGCTTCACCGTGGAGCCCGCCTGCGTTTATGAAGGATAATTTGTGTCTCACAAACGGCGGAAAGCTGAAAAAGGAATTCTATCCGCTGTACGCCGAATATTTCGTAAAATTTTTAAACGCCTATAAGAATGAGGGAATAAAAATTTGCGCCGTCACGATCCAGAATGAGGCTTGCGCCGTTATGCCGTGGGAAAGCTGCCAATGGACAGGTGAGGAAGAGGCGCTGTTTGCGGTCGAAAATCTTCGTCCTGCGCTCGATAAAAACGGTTTGGGAGACGTTAAGATAATACTTTGGGATCATAACAGGGACAAGCTTTTAGACAGAGCAAGAGAATCCTTTGCCGTAAAAGGAGCGATGGAAGCCGTATGGGGAATGGGCTTCCATTGGTATACAGGAACTCATTTCAACGCAATAGATTTGACAAAGCGGCTGTTTCCGGACAAAATACTGCTCGAAACCGAGTTCTGCAACGGAAGGCTTTATCCGATACCCGATGAATTACGATATGAAAAATATGCTGTTGAATACTGCCAAAACATAAACCATGGCACTAACGGTCTATGCGACTGGAATCTTGTTTTAGACAGCGAGGACGGCGGTCCCTGTCATTCACGCGACGGAAAGGGCTGCTTCTCTCCGCTTTATTTCGATAAAAATTCCGGGACGTTTATCGAAGACGGGATATATGACATTATAGGAACTTTCACAAAATATATAGACAAGGGCGACGTCTCCGTTGAAACGACTACCTTCAATAAGGATATATACGTTGCGGCGATAAAAAAGAAAGACGGAAGGATATTTGCTTTTATCGTTAACCTGACTAACGAAGAAAAAGACATCAATTTAAGGGTTGACGGCAAAAAGACCGCAATATTCAAAATACCCGCAAGATCCGTTTCGGCAAATGAAATAATGTGATTTAGCTTATTTGTGTGACACAAAAGAGGAATGCGTCCCCAGCGTCACACCAGTGTCACATTCCTCTTTTGTGAGTTAGCTTTTGTCGGTTTATTAAATAGAAATATTCAATATTTCAAAGCGAAAGAAAAAACACCTATCGTTTGATAAGTGCTTCATCGTATTTGTTTGTCTCGATTCAGAATTTCCGCGCTGTATATTGGTATCACATCACCGTTAAATAAACGGTTTACAACCTGAACTGTTGCCGCATCCTCATGTGACGAAAGCAAAGCCGAAACGAGAACATTCGTATCAATTACCGCATAGCATTTCATCATTTGGCTTCTCCGTATCTCGTTTTTCGGATCTCTTCATTTATTTCATCAAGAGTCATATCCTGAATACCGTTTTTCTTTGCCTCTGCTCGGAGCGTCAAAAAAGCATTCATGCCACTATTAAGAGATACCTCATCAGCCGCTTGTATCGAAAACGGTATCTTTCTTTCACGAACGACAGCTCTTGCAAAAATATTAAATGCCGTTGTCGCGTTCATTCCGAAATCTGTGCATAAGCTGTCAAATTCTCTTTTTAAGTCCTCGTCCATTCTTACGCTGAAAGTAGCCTGTGCCATATTAACACCTCCTAATTTACTTTGTTATATTATATATTATTAGGTTCAAAAAGTCAACAATAAGTTTTATTTAGGTTAGAATTTGCATAAATTCTAACCTACCAAAGCTTAAAAAATACTGCCTCTTTTTAAAAATAATTCTTCAATATCTCGGTTTTTTTCAAAATTTTTGCATATTCGGGGAAATCCCGTTCAAGCCTTTTGGCGCAACGCATACAAAAGTCGTAACGAAGCTCGCTTCTATCACGCATCTGCTGCTTCATACCCCAGGTGTGCGTAAAATAACGCTCGCCGTCCTTAAACAGACGCTCCGGACTTGAAAAGCTATCCACCTCGATACCGTTTTTCTTTGCGCACATCGCCAAAAGCCTCTGCTCGGCAAATACCATATATGTAAGGCTGTCCTCACAGGGCATGGCGTTTTCCATAAAATCAAGCGCCGACCTTATATAGCAATCCTTAAACGCTTCATTTTTTATCACATAAAACGCAGTATTTGCAGGCTCCTCGCTAAGGTCCCAGGCGGGATCGAAGGTATAGCCTTCTTTCATTTTAAACGAGCTTACATCGGGATAGATATCCTTATATAAAGGCTCACGGTGAATTACGGTAATATCCCCCAGATTATCAAACGCTATCGGCGCCCAGACGATAAAATCCGTATCCATGACCGCAACGGGAGCCTCCTCCCTTGATAGTGCGTACAGCTTTGCGCCCGCCCAGAACATACCCGGATCCAATGCGGGCATATCCAAAAGTTCCCGGCTTACCACGTCCCATAGCGGGAGAAGTCCGTTATCCGAATAATATTTATAGCCCTCATCGTCCGTGACCATTTTGATCGTGCCGTTATGCTCACGCCATTTGAGTGCGGAAAGAGCCGTCGTCAAAAGCTCAAAATCTTCACATTCATATTTGTCCTGTCCGTTTCTTTTCATAAACGGAGCCGTATGATTTATATGGATTGCACGCATATTTTTCCCTCCGAATATGTTTATATCAGGTCTATGCCGTAGCCGAACACACGTATCTGTGCAGTTTCCTTTTCCTTTGGCGTACCGCATATATCCGGATCCGAAAATGTGCAAAGAGATGCCGGAAAGGACGCTTTAAACGGCGGTGCAAACGAATATGTAAAACGGTAAAGCTCACCGTAGGGATAGCTTCCAAATGATGCAATGCTTTCGGATTTCATATACGGCACCTCCTTTTGTTGTCCACTGTCATATCATACGGGCTTAAATATCCTTTTCCTTTGAGAACATGGTCTTAAAATAGCCCGTTTCAAGCATTTTGTTAAACTGCGCTCCGTACAGGAATATATTCATACAGAAATACAGCCACAGCATAAGGAAAATTATAGCCGTAAGCGAGCCGTAAACATAGGAATAGTTTGAAAAGTTTTCTATATAGACAGAATATATATAGCTGAAGCCTATCCAGCAGCACGCCGCCAAAAACGCACCCGGAAGCTGCTTTACAAACACAAGATGAGGCTTGCAGTTTGCCAGGAATCTGTACGAGGCGGCAAAAATCAGAGTGAGAAGTACGATAAATATACCCGCCCTTGCCGACATTATGACCTCAAAAACCCTGCCGATTATCGGCGCACGCTCCCACAGCCATTCCTGTATTACCTTGCCGAACGAATATGCGCCTATGGTAAGGATCATTATCGCAAGGAATATAAGCGTATAAACTATCGACAAAGCCCTGCAGTAAAAATAATTTCTTATATCCGCATGATACACCGAGTTAAGCCCCTGATAAAGAGCCAGAATACCCCTTGAGGACAGCCACAGCGTCGATATGGCAGTCGCGGAAATGAGCGATGCGGAGGAGCTTCTGTTAAAAAGCTCGCTTACGACTATGAGCATGGTATTTTGCATACTCTTGGGTACCGATTCCAAAATCATACTCTCAAGCATATCCGAGCTTACCGGG
>CACZPW010000035.1 GCA_902783115.1 uncultured Ruminococcus sp.
AACGGTGAACCATTTTTCTATAACTCTCCTGTCATTATCAGAAATATACCTATAAAGAAGAGAATACCCAAACGCAAATGTCACCATTACACGGGATATTGTAAGCCCGTTTACATCTGAGCCAAGACTTATATGGATTGGTATCGGAGCTTTTGCATTTGCCCATTTCATAAGGATTTCCAACGCTTTTTTTTCGTATTTTTCATCGCCTGTAGCTCTATAGCAAAAGCTTAAATCCCTTAGAGCCGATGCCGCTGAAATTCCGCAAGCCATATACGGCTCTGCCTGTCCCAAAAGTATCATGGGATATTCCTTCGTGAGTGCTGAATTCGCATCTTTTAGCACGCCCTCCCATGCTCTTTGAAACGGGTATTTGTTAAGCTTTATTTTTTCCTTTACATATTCAAGCTCCGCATCGTTTACAAACAACGGTAATTCATCGGTATTTTTCGCCAATGCCTCTGACAGCTTTTTTACACGCTTATCAGACATATCCGCATGGTAGCCAAAATCTCCGCTAAGATGTAATTTTCCGTCAAGCCTTTTAAATGCGCCTTCTTTTTCTTCTTGTGTGCAAAATTCATTACCGTCATATATAACGGTGTTAAAAACATCAAGCTCACCTTTTCCCGACATCAAAAGCTTTATAAATACCACATCTGTTCTGTCATGTTCTTCACGGTTCTTAATGCCCAATGAAACAGCTTTTAAAAATTCACGGTTTATATATACACTTGCTGTATTGCCCCTCAGGTTAATTTTAAGAGAAACACTGACCCTATACCCTTGCTGTACTGTGTTTGCATCTATTGTGACAACAGGCGGTTTTTCGCTGTTGTTCTTAATGTCAATATATACTTGTGCAGATGTATTTTCATTTGGAAGACACATCTCAGTTTCAAATATATAGCTTGATGCGTTATTTTTAAACCATGTATACACCCCGGCACAATCCTTTGATTTTATCCGCAAGATATGTTTTCCGTTCTTACAGGCTACAGTAGTCAAAGAGCTGTCATTGCCCTTACATATCTGCCCCCGCCACGAATTACCGGGGTAGCACAAGGGCATACCTGACGGATAATTTCTGTAGTCCTCCGCAAAAATAAAATTCATTACCGGTCTCCTTTTTAATCAATACCGCCAAGCTATCATATGTTTACGGTAGCCCGGCTGCCGTAAATAATAACGGCAGACAGGTATTATTTTTAGCTTGACTGTATTACCCTTTTTAATCGAGAGTATATGCCTTAAAATCACATATATTGTTCCAATCGTTTGCGGTATTACCCTCGCAGTTTATTCTTATATACTGAGTTTTTGCATTACCCAAGCTGAATTTTTCCGCACCGCCGGTTTTGCCTGAGCTCTTTGAGTCAAATACCTTTTCCCATTTCTTGCCGTCCACAGACACATCAATGCTGAAGAAATAATTTCTTTCCGTGCCCTTTGTAAACATCAGCGTTATAAACGAAATATCTGTTATATTATCAAGCTTATACTGTATCCAATGCTTGTTACCCGTACCCTGAACTGACCACAAGGTTTCATAGGAATTGTCTATTGTAAGCTCAGGCTCGTTACCTGATGCCGATTCACTCGCCCCGTCAACGGTACATGGAACGGCTCTTGCGTTTTTCGGTATTTGGGTATCCGCCACAACATCCAATACAAAGCTGTATACGGCACGCTTGTTCATATCCTCCTTGTCAAAAACAAGGTATTTCTGCGGTGCCCATCTGTCGTCACTTGTAAGCGGTATTATATTTGCATCTGTATCAAAATCAAGCTTTGCTCCAACAGTCTCATGTGCAAGCACGGAAATGTTATATGTGTGCTTGTCGGGACGGAAGCTGTCAAGTGGATTTCCGTTTATTTTAATCCCCTTAATATCGGGAGTTGTACCGTCCTTTATTTCAATAACATCAACTCCGTGGGTAAGGCATGAAAGGTAGCCTAACTGTTCGCCGTCAGTCTGCGCAAGCTGGCGCACATCAAGGCAGGTACGGCGGATCTCGGTATTATACGGATAGTGTTTAAGACCTCTAGGCCAGATAGCACAGCTTGTATTCATTGCCGAGCCGGAATAATATCCGCTTTTTATATCCACACTTTCCTCTACAAAGTAAGCGCCGTAATATTCAAATACATAGTCCAATCTTTCGCCGTTTTCGCCGTAATAATCAAAGAAATCATAACCGTTGTTATAAAGCATTTCTGCGCTCACCGCAAGGCCTCT
>CACZPW010000036.1 GCA_902783115.1 uncultured Ruminococcus sp.
CATACGCTTTGAAAGCTCCTCCACAACTACCTCGATACCGCCGCTTCTTGACGGTATACGTTTATGCCCAATCATTGCTATTTTCATAACGGTTTCCCCTTGTGTCACGATAAACTGAATCTGTTTGCACTTATTTTAACATATACAAACTTTTTATTCAAGCTATTTCAGAAAATTGATTGTGTCAAGTTGTTCTGGGATAATTTTTAAGAAATTTTCAGAGCACGTAGACGTGAATAAGCCTTTAGAATAACAAGCATTTGTAATGAAACTGTAATATACATATCGCAAAATTTGTGTTATAATACTATGTATCGGGGTGTAGCGCAGGTGGTAGCGCACTTGACTGGGGGTCAAGGGGCCGCAGGTTCAAGTCCTGTCACTCCGACCACGATAAGTGGACGCTGACATTTAGCGTTCACTTATTTTTTATTATATTGCTGACAAATCCCCATTTTATGCGGGTTTCAGCGATTCACCCGAGTATTAAAGTACTTTGTCAATACTATCATACTTGAGTTTGTTCGATCTGGGAAGTGGTTTTTGCCATTTCCCTTATTTTTTGCCAATTATTATTTTACACTATGAAATTATACCACTCCACTTTTTGTACAAATGTCAATGAAGTTGATATTTCATGTACAATGAAGTTGATATTTCACTTGTGGACAATAATACGGATATATGCTATAATATTTGATGTACCGTAAACTGCGGACAGTCAGGGTGAGTAAAACGCAAAGCGTTTTGCAGGCGCTTTGCCGTAGGCAACAAACGCCGCAGACGAGCGCCTGTCCCTACAAAATCAAAAAATCTATAAAGGAGTATCAATTTATGAGCAGGAACAACCCAAAATCGTTAGTGATGATGATTTCATCAATGCTTATTTTCGGTTCCATAGGGATATTCAGAAGATATATCCCCGTTTCGTCACCGTTTTTGGCATTTTTGCGCGGTATTTTGGGCGGTCTTTTTATCCTTGTATTTATGCTTATAACAAAGCGGGGCGGAAAAGAACGCCTCATATTTAATCAAATTATATATCTTTTGCTTACCGGCGCTATGATCGGTATAAACTGGATACTTCTCTTTGAGGCCTTTAACCGCACAACAGTTGCCGTTGCCACGCTTTGCTACTATATGCAGCCAACCGTTGTAATACTGTTATCCCCGCTTATTTTCAAAGAAAAGCTGACCTTTAAAAAAGCGGCTTGTGCGGTATGCGCGGTTTGCGGTATGGTTTTGGTATCGGGCGTAACAGAGGGTGCGGGCGGCAAAAACCTCTGCGGTATACTGTTCGGTCTTGGGGCTGCGGTATTTTATTCCGCAGTTGTTATAATGAACAAGCTGACCGCCGGTATAAACGCCTATAAAAAGACTGCGATACAGCTTTTTTCGGCGGGTATTGTAACGATCCCCTATCTTTTACTCTCAAACGGATTTGAAACAACCGCCTTTGGCGCATCAACTCTGATTTTGCTCCTTACGGTATGTATTCTGCATACCGGTATTGCCTACGTTCTCTATTTTGGGAGCATGGACGGTCTTGGCGTTCAGTCCGTTGCGATACTTGGCTATATAGACCCCGTTTTTGCCGTAATACTATCCGCACTGCTTTTAAACGAGCCGCTGAGCGTCTTTGGCATCATAGGCGCAATTATGATAATAGGCTCCGCAATAATATCTGAATTGCAAATATCAAAACGGTAACGGTATTTTTTTCAAAAAACAAGGCAAAAAGAAAATAGTGAAGACCTGACAAACTAAGTATGGGAAAAGCCTGCAAATGCAGGCTTTTCCCATACTTTATGCGACCTGTGCATTTTATCACAGCCTTCTTATTTTACCGCTTTAAAGGCATCCTCAAGCGCCTCTATAATGTCGTTAATGTTTTCGATGCCTATTGAAAGCCTGATCGTATTCGGCTTTATTCCCTGCTCATTAAGCTCCTCCTCGGTAAGCTGTGAATGAGTTGTGCTTGCAGGATGGATCACAAGCGACTTTACATCTGCTACGTTGGCAAGCAATGAGAATATGGAAAGATTATCAATAAACTTTTGCGCCGTTTTGTCGTCGCCCTTTATTTCGAAGGTAAATATTGAGCCGCCGCCGTTGGGGAAATATTTCTTGTACAGCTTATGTGACGGCTCCGTTTCAAGCGACGGGTGATGTACCGCTTCAACCTGCGGATGAGAGTTCAGGTATTCGACCACCTTCAATGCGTTTGAAACATGGCGTTCAACTCTTAACGAAAGTGTTTCAAGTCCCTGCAGGAATAAAAACGCATGGAACGGCGATAAGGTCGAGCCTGTATCACGGAGCAAAATCGCCCTTATATATGTTGCAAATGCTGCGCTTCCTACCGCATCGTAAAACGATACGCCGTGATATGATGGGTTTGGCTCAGATATCCACGGGTATTTGCCCGACTTTTTCCAGTCAAAGCTCCCGCCCTCTATTATCACTCCGCCTATCGCAGTACCGTGACCGCCGATAAACTTTGTAGCGCTGTGTACTACGATATCCGCACCGTATTCTATGGGACGTACAAGATACGGCGTCGCAAACGTGGAATCGACAACAAGCACAATGCCGTGTCTGTGCGCAATATCTGCCACCTTTTCAATGTCAATTATGTTTGAATTGGGATTTCCGAGCGTTTCTATATAAATTGCCTTTGTGTTCGGCTGTATCGCCTTTTCAAATGCGTCCTCATCGTATGGATCAACAAATGTGGTGTTTATATTGCTCGTAAGCGGCAGAGTGTGCGCCAAAAGATTATATGTGCCGCCGTAAATGGTTTCCGACGCAACGATATGCTCTCCCGATTTTGCAAGCGCTTCAATGGTATAGCTTATCGCCGCCGCACCCGACGCGACCGCAAGTGCCGCAGTTCCGCCCTCAAGCGCTGCTATTCTTTCCTCAAATACGCTTTGCGTGGGATTTGTCAATCTCCCGTAAATATTTCCGGCGTCCCTTAAACCAAACCTGTCCGCCGCATGCTGTGAGTCATGGAACACATACGATGTCGACGCATAAATCGGAACCGCTCTCGCATCTGTTACCGGATCGGGATTTTCCTGTCCCGCTTGTACCTGCAAAGTTTCAAATCTGTATTTTTTCATTTTCTTGTCCTCCTTGATATTATATATTTCCTATCTGTTTGGTAGGTTTATAATAACATATTATTTTTTGTTTGTCTAATACATAATACTAATGGTTCGTTATAGGTTTTAGTTATAACAAATTTAAAAAATATGCAGCCGTAAGGGTATTCCTTATGACTGCATATTATCCGCTTATCATTTACCTACTAAATCCTTTATTACCTCACCTGCGATTATAAGCCCCGCAACTGACGGTACAAAGGCAATGCTTGCGGGAACAGGACGCCTCCCGCCGCTGTTTGACGCGGTAATTTCAACGGGCTTTTCTTTTGAGTATACTACTTTTAATTTTTGTATGTTACGCTTTTTAAGCTCCCTGCGCATAACTCTTGCCAGAGGGCACACGCTTGTTTTATAAATATCCGACACCTCAAATGCGGTGGGATCAAGCTTGTTCCCCGCACCCATTGAGGAAATCACGGGGGTTTTTGCGGCGTCTGCATTTACTATTATCTCGATTTTGCCCGACACTGTATCAATGGCGTCTATTATATAATCGTATTTTGTAAAATCAAACTCGCCGGAGGTCTGCGGCG